>JBAUWG010000301.1:0-10265 GCA_049583675.1 Desulfobacterales bacterium
AGTATAGATAAAACGGCAAATGTGAACCCTGATATTATTCCCCAAAACGCGCCTTGGGTGATATGGTTTTTAAAATCAAAAGACGGTACAATCAGAATCAACCCCAAAACCACTGATCCTGCGGTGAGGATATCAAAACGGCGCAATTTTTCATTAAAAAAATAGGGTTCCATAAAGGTAACAAAAATCGGAAATGTCGAAAATGTCAGCAATCCCACGGCAACGGTTGAAATTTGGATCGCGTGAAAAAAAGTTGTCCAGTGGATGGCCAATATAATGCCGAGAAAAATAAGCACGGCAAGATCCTGCTTTGTTTTTGGACGAATCTGAGTTTTGGCGTAAAAAAGGGCGGCACTTAGGGTCAGTGCAGCGAAAAAGGTACGGCCCAAGACGATGATAAAAGGGGATAAAGATAATAATTTCCCAAACAGACCGGCCAGTCCGAAAAGCAATACCGCCAGATGAATTTCAACCATACCGTGACGTTTTGGGGTCATTTTGACGACTTTTTCAACGATGGTATAAAGCAAATGCGAGTAAGGGTTCGCCTCAAGGATGATTAATTTTTTTCTGAAAGAACTCGCGGATAAGGGCTTGAAATGAAAAAACCGGCCTTATCTATTTGATAGGGGGAATCGATTTAAGACAATGCTGCCGTCAAGACCTCGAATGAGGAAGGTTTTTTCACAACGATCCCTAATCCGCTCAAACAGCTTCCAGAAAAAATTTAATCACACTTAAGGCTTCTTTAACGTCAATTTGTTTTAAAAACCTAGAAAATTATAACAAAAGACCATTTATGGATGGACACTAAATAGCAAATCAGGTGGGTGATTACAAGGAGACAAAATGAGAACAAACCGACTTCTTTATCTTTCCAGGGATGACGTTCAAAGCGTAGGATTAACAATGGCCGAAATTATCGATGCTTTGGAGATCGCCTTTCGGGAAAAGGGAAAAGGATTAACCGAGATGCCCCCCAAACCGGGTATCCATCCGGGTGGGGACGATAACTTCATTCACGCAATGCCGGCTTATATTCCGGCCATGAGATCAGCGGGTGTTAAATGGGTCAGTGGTTTTCCTGAAAATCATAAGAAGGGGCTGCCGTATATTACGGGTTTGCTCATTCTTAACGATCCTGAAACCGGTCTTCCGATATCGGTCATGGACTGTGTATGGATCACGGCCATGCGGACCGGTGCAGCCACGGCCCTGTCGGCCCGCTATCTGGCTCGGCCGGAATCATCGACGGCGGGCGTTCTGGGATGCGGCGTTCAGGGACGAACAAATGTCGAGGCGCTCAATACGGTTTTCTCGTTAAAGCGCGTTATGGCTTATGATGTCAATGCAAAGGCAGTTTCCGCATATGCCGAGGACATCAGCTCACGGCTTGATTTGGAGGTGGTGGCTGTCGACACGCCCCGCGAAGCGGTCACCGGCTGTGATATCGTTGTCACCGCGGGTCCGATTTTAAAGTCGCCCCATGCCACGATCCAAAAAGGATGGTTGGATGCAGGGGCTTTTGCCTCGCTGGTGGATTTCGATTCCTACTGGCACTCCGATGCCATGGCCGAGTCGGACAAGTTTTGCACGGACGACACCCAACAGCTTCGCCATTATCAGCAAACTGGCTATTTTCAAAAAATACCGGCGCTTCATGCCGATTTGGGCGAACTCGTCGCCGGACAAAAGCCCGGAAGAGAGTCCGCATCCGAACGGACCATGACCGCCAATTTAGGGCTCGCCCTGGACGATATGGCGGTGGCACCGATTATTTTCCGAAAGGCTGTTGAGAAAAAGATGGGTACGTGGTTGTCGCTATGATTGGCGTTTTGAGCCCTAATTGTTTCTTGATACGTCATGTGCCGGTCTTTTGATTATGTATAAATCATATTATATCTTGACTAAATATCATTCATTTAATAGAGACCTTGCAGCAAACCTATAAAATGAGTTCCACAAGTGGTGATTGTTTGCTGTATCGATCGAATATGATTGAATTGGCTTTAAAAAATGTATCGAAAAGATTCGGCGGGCTTCTGGCCGTCGACAAACTGGATGTTGAGGTTCCAAAAGGCAAAATCCTCAGCCTGATCGGACCCAACGGAGCCGGTAAGACAACTGTTTTCAACATGATTACCGGTGTTTATCCTCCCAGCGAAGGAACGATTTCCTTTAAAGGCAAAAAACTCAATCATTTGAGGAGCCATCGCATCATCAGCCGGGGCATTGCCCGAACGTTTCAAAATATTCGTCTCTTTAAATCCATGACGGTTCTTGAAAATGTCCAGGTCGGCATGCACTGCCGAACCAAGAGCGGGGCATTCCGGGCGTTATTTAAAACGCCCTTTGCCATTCGGGAGGAAAAAGAAATCATGGAAAAATCCTTGGAGACGCTTGAGTTCTTGGGTTTGGTCGACCACCATAACGAATATGCATCCAATCTTGCCTACGGTGATCAGCGTCGCCTCGAGATTGCAAGAGCTGTCGCCACACGTCCCGAAATGTTGCTTCTTGATGAGCCCGCAGCCGGTATGAACCCGAGTGAAACCGCCGAATTAATGGATTTGATACTCAAACTGCGTGATACGGGGCTGACTATTTTCTTGGTTGAACATGATATGCGACTGGTTATGGGGATTTCAGAAATGGTGGTTGTTCTGGATCACGGCCACAAAATTGCCCAGGGTGAACCTAAAGAAATCCAACAAAACGAGAAAGTCATTGAGGCTTATTTGGGAACCAAAGCAAAAGCAAAGGCCTGAATTTTAGGGGGAGGCTCTTGTTGAATCCTTTGGTGACATGACATTTTATTAACGACCAATTGAAGGAGGTAAGCTATGAAAAAAATGGGAATTTTGGTGCTGTGTTTAGCGGTGGTCTTCGGATTCTGCAGCATGGCAACGGCAAAGACACTTAAAATCGGAACGTTGAGTCCATTGACCGGACCCTATGCACAAGACGGCACGGACATCCTTCAGGGTGTTAAAACAGCGGTTGCCGTATTTCAAAAAGCCGGCGGTATTCCCGGATATAAGATAGAGGTTATTCCCGGTGACAGCGCCTGCGACGGCGGTAAAGCGACAATGGCTGCCAATAACCTGATTAACCAAGGCGTCAACGGGGTTGTCGGCGCCTATTGTTCATCTGCGACCATTCCGTCTTCGGTGCCATTGAACGAAGCCAATATCATACAGATCACGCCGGCTTCGACCCATACCGATGTTACCGCTCGGGGGTTTAAGCAGATTTTCAGAATGTGTCCCCGGGACGATATTCAGGCCTGGTCAACGGTCAAATTTCTCGAAGACGGCCTAAAAGTCAAAACATTGGCGCTGATCGACGACCGCCAAACCTACACTGTCGGCCTGACCGAAAGCATCACCAAATTCGTCAAAGAAAATAACAAAATCAAAATTGTTGCAGTGGAGCACATTACGCCCGGAGACAAGGATTTTACAGCCGTGCTGACCAAGCTGAAGAAAATTAATCCCGATGCCATCTACATGGGGGTTTATCAGCCCGAAGGCTCTCTGATGGTGAGACAGGCCAAGGCTCTGGGCATTAAGGCCAAACTGTTGTCGGAAGATGCGGTATTTCATCCCAAATTTCTCGAGGTGGGCGGAAAAGCTGCCGAAGGAACATTTTTGACCTTTGCCAAGGCTCCGGACACACCCGAACGAAAGAACTTCGAAAAAACTTATAAGAAAATGTGGAATACCCAAACTATTGGTTCCTATGGATATTATGCTTATGATTCCGCCATGGTTTTCATGAAAGCGGTCAAGAAGGCCGGTACAACGGACACAAACAAAGTTGCCGCGGCCATCCGCGATAACACTTGGAACGGCGTGACCGGTAAAATTAAGTTTGACAAGAAGGGTGACAGAAAGTTGGCTCATATCATCTGGATTGTCAAGGACGGGAAATTCGTACCCTATTGGGATCCACTGACGGAAAAATACTTCTAAATCTCGCCATGCGGGCCAAGGGCCTTTGATCTTTGGTCCGCATTCTTTATTTATAGGCCAAACCTTTGCACAGGAAATAGGAGAGAGAAAAGAGCGAATCGGATAATGAAAAGCACGGATAAAAACGAATATTTTTCTATTTTCTAATTCCTGTTTTCTAAAATTGTTTATATGGATACCTCGTCTTTCCTTATTCAACAACTGATCAACGCTCTATTCCTGGGCAGCATCTATGCTTTGATTGCCCTGGGGTATACCATGGTTTACGGTATTATCGAACTCATCAATTTTGCCCATGGCGAGCTGTTTACAGCCGGTGCGTTTATCGGTATCATCGTTCTTTCCGCCCTTCAAAAATACGGTTTTGTGCAAACACACTTTGTTCTGACGTTATTTCTGGTTTTCGGCATGGCCATGGCCTATGTGGGCGTCCTTGGCGTAGCGATCGAGCATGTGGCTTATAAGCCGCTGCGAAATGCATCGCGACTGGCGGCGATTCTAAGCGCTTTGGGGATGTCGATTTTTTTATCCAACGGCATGATGCTCAGCCAGGGCGTGTCTGACCGGGCTTATCCGGCTATTTTCGGCATGAAGGGTTTTTCGATTATCGGCGCAAGAATCACTTACGGACAGGTTTTTATCATTATATTGTCACTGCTTTTAATGGTGGCATTGAATATGTTCGTAAACTGGACCAAGCTGGGAAAGGCCATGCGTGCGACGGCCCAAAACCAGATCATGGCCCGGATGCTGGGTATTAATATCGACAGAACCATCCGCGTGACGTTTATAATAGGTCCGGCCTTGGGCGCTGCGGCAGGGGTAATGGTCGGCATGTATTACGGATCGGTCCGTTTCGACATGGGATTTATTTATATGATCAAGGCATTTGCTGCGGCGATTTTAGGGGGCATCGGGTCTATTCCGGGAGCGGTGCTGGGCGGAATGATTATCGGCGGTGTCGAGGTGGCCTGGTCGGCGTTTTTGCCCAGTGCGTGGAAAGACGTGACCACCTTCGTCGTGCTGATCTTGGTGCTTTACTTTAAGCCAAGCGGCATACTCGGCGAAGATGTCAGTGAAACAAGGGTCTGAAATGGCAAACGGCGAATTCAAAAAATTTATGATCTATTCTCTCTTTCTGGCGGTTCTTATCCTGCCCATGGTCGGTTTTCCCGGCACCCATTTTGAAGCCAAAAGAGCCTTTGTCGTGTGGGGGGTTTTTGTCGGTGTTCTGGCACTGGGGATGATGAACCAGGTTGTGCGGCGAAGTAACCTCTACCAAAAAACCTTGGGCGGCCGCCAGTCATTCAGTCGCGGGATATCAAAACAATTTAAAAAAATACCCGTCAGGCACTGGGTTCTTTTGCTGTTGGCTGTTGTTGCGGCGTACCCCTTACTGGCCAATAACTACATGGTTGATGTCGGGATTACCTGCCTGATCTATATTGTTCTGGGGCTGGGTCTTAATATCGTTGTCGGGCTCGCCGGTCTGCTGGACCTCGGGTACATCGCTTTTTATGCAGTGGGTGCCTATACCTACTCCCTGCTCAATCTGCATTTTGGCATGTCTTTTTGGCTCTGTCTGCCCATCGGCATTCTCTTAGGAGCTGTTTGCGGATGCATTATCGGGTACCCTACACTCAAGATGCGCGGTGATTATCTGGCCATTGTCACCATGGGGTTCGGAGAAATTATTCGTCTGGTTTTAAATAACTGGGACAGTCTCACACAAGGTCCCAACGGACTGCTGGGCATGGCCAAACCGTCGATCGTGTATCCGGCATTTTCTCACGGCGGTTTGGCGTGGGCAACTTATTCATTGAAATCATTACATGCCCTTTACTATTTTATATTCTTTATCGCCGTATTGACCGCTATCGGTGTCCGAAGACTTGATCAATCCCGTATCGGTCGCGCGTGGGTTGCCATTCGAGAAGATGAAGTGGCGGCAGAATTGTCCGGTGTTCCCACCACCTGGCTGAAACTGCTCGCTTATGCGATGGGCGCTGGATTTGCTTCGGTGGCGGGAGCGTTCTTTGCTGCCAAGCTGAGTTACACCAATCCCAACTTTTTTATTTTCATGGAATCCTGTATTGTCCTTTGTATTGTTGTTTTAGGGGGTGCGGGAAGCATCCCCGGTGTGATTCTGGCCGGCATTATCTTGATTGCCGTTCCGGAGGTATTTCGAGATCTGCAAAACTATCGAATGTTTGCATTCGGGCTTGCGATGGCGGTGATGATGGTCTTGCGGCCGGAGGGGCTGATTCCGCCATCGCGACGAAAACGTGAACTCTCCGAAAATGATACAGAAACCGTTGAGGGATTGGATGGGAGCTATCAAACAGTCGATTCTCGAACTTGAGAAGGTTCATACCTATTACGGAAATATTCATGCCTTAAAAGGCATTTCCTGCGCGATTCCTGCCGGCGATATTGCCTGTTTGATCGGTGCAAACGGTGCCGGCAAATCAACAACCTTGCTAACGATATTCGGCGTGCAGCGGGCGGCCAAGGGTGAGATCCGATTTAAAGGCCATCCGATCCACCGTCTCCGGCCCGAGCAGGTGGCGGTTCAGGGGATTTCCCAGGCGCCGGAAGGCCGACAGATTTTTGCACGAATGACAACGCTGGAGAACCTGGAGATGGGGGCTTATTTGCGCAATGACAAGGTTGAGGTGGCCAATGATATGGAATGGGTATTTGACCTTTTCCCGGTCTTAAAGGACCGGGCCCGTCAGCTGGGCGGCACCTTAAGCGGGGGTGAGCAGCAGATGCTGGCCATCGGCCGGGCCATTATGTCGCGGCCGGAACTCTTGTTGCTGGATGAGCCGTCTTTGGGCTTGGCTCCCAAGCTGGTGGAGAAGATCTTTGAAACCATTTTGGAAATCAATAAAAACGGCGTGACCATTTTTTTGGTGGAACAGAATGCCCACATGGCGCTGAGTATCTCCAACACCGGCTATGTTATGGAAACCGGTCGAATCGTGTTGACAGACAGCGCTGCGGCGCTCTTGCAAAACGAAAAGGTCAAAAAGGCCTACCTGGGGGAATAAGGGGGAGGGAATTTTGTCCCGGGTCTCGATGCTACGGTTGATCCGTTTGGCGCTGTGCCCGAATCATGTTTGGTGCCTGATTATCCTGTTCCTGATGCAATTGAAGCAATATAATCGATGCGATGATAATGATCCCGCCGGCGATCTGAGCGGTTTCCATGAGTTCGCCCAGAAAAAGATAAGATATTATACCGGCCGTGATGGGTTCGAGAGTCGCGGTAATGCTGGCGCGGGTGGAACGAATCAGGTTGATTCCTTCCAGATACAGTCCAAAAGGAACCAGCGTCCCTAAAACACCGATATAAAGGATCCACGACCATTGTATTGGAGAATAGTCGTGCATGAAGGCTTCAAGGGGAGGGTGCAGCACGTTCCACACGAGGGCCCCGAAAAAGAGCGCAAAAAAAAGCACGGTCCATGGATTATAACGGCGCATGCCGTATTCACCATGAATGGAATACCACGCAAAGGTAATGGCCGACAGGATGCCGCTGATAATGCCGACCATATTCATGGTCAAAATATCGAGATTATAAGCACCGACCACAAGATAGCAGCCGAACGTCGCCCCCAGCAGCGCCACAATGGTTAGCGGTGCCAGTTTTTCTCGCATAAATACTACCGAGTGGATCGCTATAAAACTCGGCGCAAGATACTGAAGCAAAATGGCGGCAGCGACTTTGATTTTACTGATGGTAAAGAGGTAGGTGAATTGGACTCCGGCCATTCCCACGGTGCCGAACAGCATAAAATATAAAATATCCTTCCGGTCTATTTTCAGAAGGAATGGCTTGCGGAACAGCAACCATAAAAATAAGATGACCGTGGATATGGTCAGGCGAAGTTGCACCAACTGATAGGGGGTCATGCCGCTTTTAAACAGATATTTCGCCGATGACCCGGACAGCCCCCACATTAAGGCGGCCAAAACAACATAAAGATAGCCCCAGCGATAGTTTTTAATGGATGTTTTGGAGTTCACTGTCAACGGATCACTGAGCTGTTAAATTAACATGATGACAACACCAAAAAATAGTCACATAACCTTTCGTGGTGAAGGTTTAAAAGAAATCATGACACTACTAAACAGTTTAGATGAATGTCAAACTTATTTTTATGAGAAAAAAAGACAGCGTTCTAATTTACGGTAGAAGGGGGACACTATGCAAATTGGTGTTTTAAAAGAGATAAAAACGAAAGAACACAGGGTTTCAGTTACGCCGGAAGGTGTTGAGCAGATGCGGGAGCACGGCCATGAGGTGCGGGTCGAAGCCGGTGCCGGCGTGGGGTCTGATTTTTCCAACAAAGAATATGAAAACGCCGGGGCCATAATTTGTAATTCTCCTAAAGAGATTTATCGGGAATGTGAGATGATTATGAAAGTGAAAGAACCGCTTTCCGTTGAATATCCGCTGATCCAAAACGGGCAGGTTCTGTTTACCTATTTTCATTTTGCAGCAAATTTGGAACTCACAAAGGCCTTCATGAAATCCGGGGCGGTTGCCGTTGCCTATGAAACCGTTGAACAAAAAAACGGTTCCCTGCCGCTGCTGACGCCCATGAGCGAAGTCGCCGGCAGACTGGCCGTTCAGGAAGGCGCCAAATACTTGGAAAAGACCTATGGCGGCCGGGGCATACTTCTCAGCGGGGTGCCTGGGGTAGATTCCGGTGTTGTCCTGATTATCGGCGGCGGGATTGTGGGGGCCAGTGCCGCAAGAATCGCCTGCGGCTTTGGTGCAAAAGTATATCTGCTCGACACCCGTCCTGAACAGCTTCGCTACCTGGCGGACATCATGCCCAGGAACTGTTTTCCGATCATGTCAAGTCCGGCCACCATCAGAAGACTTTTAAAAGAAGCCGACCTGGTTGTGGGAGCGGTTTTAATTCATGGGGCTGCAGCGCCCAAATTGATCACCCGGGATATGTTGAAGATCATGAAGAAAGGATCGGTGATTGTCGATGTGGCCATCGATCAAGGCGGGTGCGTTGAAACGGCAAAACCCACCACGCACGACGATCCGATCTACGAAGTAGACGGTATTATCCATTACTGTGTGACCAATATGCCCGGAGCAGTTTCATACACTTCCACAAAAGCGCTGACCAATGTAACATTACCCTATGCCCTTGAGATTGCGGACAAGGGATATGAAAAAGCGGCAAAAGAAAATGCCGAAATTCTAAAGGGCATCAATATCCTCAAGGGGAAGGTCACATATAAAGCGGTGGCCGATGCCTTTGATTTGAAATATTATCCGGTGGAGTCGCTGGTGTAAATTGATTCGTAAACAGTCTGTATTTCACCACGAAAGACACGAAGATCACGAAGAGATAAAAAATATATTATAATTTCAGCGTTGTGAACTTCGTGCCCTTCGTGGTTCTGAATAAAAAATGTGTATTGGCGACTTGCTGCGAGATCATCGATCTTCAAACTTCAATAATTTTCGCCAATTCATCGAAATCTTCAATAATATAATCAGCGCCCGCTCGTTCGAGATCTCTTCTCAGCCGATCTTTGTCTGATGATGACTTAAGGATTCCGATGCCGATGAATTCGGCCTTGGATCTTGAAGCTGCGATCATGTCATCGGGCATGTCTCCGACATAATAATATCCCGACATCTTGTTTTCCAAAGCTGAAGCAATGGCGTCGAGCATAAACGGATTCGGCTTACTGAGAGAAATCTTTATCATATCTTTTTTGAACCGTTTTTGCTCTTCCTTTATTCAATCATCCAACGTTAGGATGTAGGTAAAATACTTTTTTAGATGAAGTAAATCGAGAGGATAATCTGCCTCGATTCGGGGACGGCCGGTGGCGATGGCCAGGATGTGATGTCGGGACAGGTGTTCAAGCGCGGATGGGTCGATCAGCAAGGTTTCTTGATCGATGAGTCCTTTTTCGTGAAATACTTTTGCCTGAACGTGATAGGTGGCCTCAAAAAGCACCTTTCCGAGATAGATCTCCTGAAACATCTGTTTAATGACGTTTCCGCTGCCGATATCACCCGTATAAAGGCCGGCTATAAAATCGTTTAATATTTTCCCGTTTTTATCAAGAAGTATGGATAAGGGATTGCTGTTTTCAGTCAAAAGTCGGGCAAGACCGGCAACATCGCAGCGTTTAATGGTCTTATTATAGCGTGTCCACGGATTTGAATCTTGATGTTCTAGCGATTTTTGGACGCGCGTGTACAAAAGATTGATGATTAAAAAGATTAAGTCCCAGTCATTA
>JBAUWG010000302.1:0-5897 GCA_049583675.1 Desulfobacterales bacterium
CGTTTATGTTATCCATATAGCGTCCATCCATAAATGAGGATTTTTGTTTGAGATCAAGGCATGCGAAAAAAATAACCGCAGGCATATAGTTGATATTCCGAGGATTATTTTTTGAGCATAACGCCGAGATCGGGCAAAAAGACCATATACGGATGGACACTATCGGATGCGCGCATTTTATATCGCTGATTCATCGATGTTTGTATAATAACCGATGGCGCCCTTGCCGATCTTCTTGATGGAAAACAACGCTTGATCGGCTGCGGCTAAAAGCGAATCGGTATCGGCGGCATGCTCGGGAAAAGTGGCTATTCCGCAACTGGCTTGAAGTTGTACGGCTTTGCCTTTGCTGCGAAGATACACCGCCGTTTTGATCTGAAATTGAATTTGTGAGGCTTTGTTGGCTGCTTGATGCTGGTTTGCCCCGGGAAGAACCACGACAAATTCGTCGCCGGCGTAGGCAACGGCATAGGCCGGCGCTTCAAGGGTATTGCGGATGGTGGCGGCAACTTCCTGAATCACGTAGCTGCCGTTCAAATGGCCATGGGTATCCACCACCTGTTTGAAATTGTCCAGATCCATGAAAAGCAGCGACAACGGGGTTTGTTTGTTTTTAGCGGTCTGGATCAAAGCCGTCAAAGACTGGTACAGAAAGCGCTGATTATAAAGCGAAGTTAAATTGTCACGCAGGGCCTGCTCGCGAAATTTGCGCTCACTGGCCCGCAAGGCTTCTTCGGCTTCTTTGCGCAGGGTAATATCCACCAGAGAAATGACAATTCTCGACAGGGTATCTTCATGGCCTGCCAGAATCAAAGATCGAACCAGGACGCTCTTGCGGTTTCCTTCCAACGTATGAATGGTCTGTTCCCGTTCGCGGCGGATCGTGCCCTGGGCCACCATCAGGATCACTTCCTCCGCCATCTGCTGGAATTCGCTGCCCAGCGCCGACAGGGGAAATTCCCCCATGAAATAGTCCTTGTCCGGCGCCTCCATCAGTTCGCAAAAAGCAGCATTGCAGTCAACGGTTTTAATCAGCGACATACAATGCCGCACTTCTTCGGGATGTTGCCGCAAGTAATGGCCTAAATTAAAATCGTTTGATTGATGAAGCTGCTGCAGATAGGCTTTGAGTTCAGAGGCATCCCGTTCGATCATGGCAATGGGTGCTGACTGGAATAACAGGCGATATCGTTCTTCGCTTTGTTCGGCGGCGGCCTGGGCCAGTTTCAGGTTTGTCGCGTTTTCCACAAACGCCAGCACGCCCGATACATCACCGCTGGAATCGATAACGGGGCTGATGTGAAAGCGCAGGGCCAAACAATTCCCATCATTGTCAATGCAGGAATAATCGCGAATAATGGATTTTTTGATGTGCCAGCAGCGGCGAATATCATCACCGACGCCGGAGTCGATCAGGGGTTGAAACTCAAAAATGTTTATGGATCCGGGATGTTGATTGGCCAGCCAGGGGAGCATTTTTTGTATTTTGCGATTCAGACCAAAGATGCGTCCTTTCAGATCAGCAGTGAAGATCCCAAAGGGCGCGCTGTCACCCAAGAGCCGGTTTCTCTCTTCAATGGCCTTTAAGGTGGCTTCGGTCTCTTGGCAGCGCTTTTGAAGCGTTTCCATTTCCGTCTTTTGGCGGCGCAATGCGGCCAGTTCCATGAGCAAATCATTTTGTAAAGGGGATATCATTTTGACCGTTGCCTTATGCGTTTCAATTTTCAAAACCTGCCATAAAATCGTGTAGCGATTTTATGAAACTCCTGCCGGAAAGCCTGCGGGATGATATCAGAGAAAGAGCTATGAAAAACTATGACCATTTTGTAAATCGTTGTCAAGGGCGTTTGTGATACCCTGGTTTCTAATAAAAAACCGGCCTTTAAACAAAGACCGGTTTTTGGGTATGTTTTGTTGGTCGGGACGACTGGATTTGAACCAGCGACCCCAGCGTCCCGAACGCTGTGCTCTACCAGGCTGAGCCACGTCCCGACTGAACTTTCCTTTTAAGTGCTGTATCACAAAATGTCAATCAGTTTCCACACAGAAATGGCCCTTTTCCGCAAGCTCTGCGTTATGCTCAAAAAATAATCCTCGGAATATTACACATATGCCTGCGGTTATTTGTTTCGCATGCCTTGATCTTGCGAAAAATTGCCAATTTCTGCATTGAAAACTATTTTTAAAAATATAAAGCAATATAATCCACCATTGGAACTAAACCCTGAGACCTTTGAAAAAGGTTCAATTTTGTTCAATGCCAAGGCAGATGAAAATTTTAACCACAGGAATACATTGAGTATTTCGAGGATTGAAATTTGAGTCTAACGCCGGAATTGGGCAAAAGAGGACGTTTTTCAAAGGTCTCTATCTGTTATCAGAGGAGAGGTAGAGTGCATAGGGCATCGGGTGACAGAGACAAGGTCGGGGGTTACGGTGACGATGCCCGTATCGGTAAGGGTTACGGTAACGTGATGGGAAAAAGGAACACATTAACCGTTGCCCATGGACGAAACGGGCCTTGTTACCCCGGCCTTTCCTTTTATCATGCGTTTTTTTCGGATAACGATTAACGGATAACGATTAACGGATAACCGATAACCATTAACAGATAACCCATAACCCCTCATCGAGTTTCAACTCGATTAGGGCGGTACTTAATCAAAAAGGTGGTCATCTACATATCGGGCCAGGATTTCGGTAGTCGCTTTGGGAGGGCAAATCAGCAGGTAATTGTCGATAATGGAATGGGCGATTTCGTGTGCTATAATTCCTTCATGAACATCGTCTGCATTTACATATACGGTATTCGAGTCATAAACATACCAGGCTCGAAAATGACAAGGCTTCTTGTATATTTTTTGATAAAGAAAACGTAGTTCCTGTTTATCACGACTAACATAGATTGTCACTTTTGTCATTGATTTTCTCATATCCAGTATCTCTTGCACTTTTTCATAGACAGCGTCGACTTTTTGCTTGATTTCATTTTCAATATCATTAGGACTTTTCTTTTTAAAAAGCCAATTCAGTCCCATTGTTGAGATGGAAAAGTCAACGTTATTATTAAATTTGTTTAAATCTTTTATAGAGTGATAGCGGATTTCGGTGTATTTAGTATCAAGGACGTGCCATGAGGTTGTTGCAGATAATTCAGCAAAAACCGGGCTGACCCACCATACGAGAAAAAAGCAATACCCTATATGCAGCAACAGTATCTTTCTATGCTTGGCTATTGACATGAATGAACAGCGTGTTGCGCGTTGCGGATGCAACTGCATGGCGCATAGCGCATGGCGTTAAAAAAAATGGTTATCCGTTATCGGTTATCGGTTAATGGGCAAGCGGGATAAACATGCGCATGGCGTTGAAAGTTTTCAGCGCAGGCCAGTTGTCGCTTTTCGGATAACGAATAACGAATAACCCATAACGCCAATTGAGCGGTTTTTTGCTCAATCGGCTAAACTTTGAAGTTATTTCTAATCATTCGATTTAGGTGATCCAGCCGTTTAACGAGATCCGGCGGAATTTCTTGATCGGACGTAGATGCAACTATTTGTTCGACCTCTTTTTTTATATCGACAACCTTTTTCTGCAAATTTACTCTCATCTGATTTAGACTGTTGGCTACTGCCTTAAATTGATCCTTTTCCCTGATTTTAACCTCTTTGCTCAAATCGCCGCTGCCCATTTCCTTGAGCTCTTTCTCAAAACGAAACAAAGGGCCGGCCAATTTGTGCGATACTAAGAGTGTGACGACTATTGCCAGCAAAGAGATTAACACGAACGCAATCAAGTGGCTTAAAAAAACGCTGGGAAGAATAGCCGATGCCGTGTTTTTGATGACAAGCCTCGATTGCTCGAAAGAAGAAGTCAATGTATTTTCGGAGAACAATAACACAAGCCCCGTGGAGATTATTATCCCGACAATCAAAACCATGCAAAACTTCAAGATGAATTTAAATTGAAAATCTTTTTGAACGAAATATTGTTTTCTTTTTATGTGGCCGGCTTGGTCTTTTGGCATTTTCATTTCCTCTATAACTTCAATTGAGCAAAAAAAATGCTCAATTGAAGTTATCGGTTATCGGTTATCGGTTACCGGTTATCCGTTATCCGAAAAGAAACAACTGATAACCATTAACGGATAACCGATAACGCTTAGTCGAATTTACTCGATTAGGGCATTAATTTCCGGAAAGGAGTTTTTCATTAATGTCAATCTTCGCTCGTTTTATTAATTGGTCGGTCCACTCTTTCAATAAACGCCGTTTTTTCTCTTCCATAATTTTTTTGGAAATTTCATCTCGGATCGACTCCAGCCGCGGGAGATTCTGATCTGACTTTTTCATATCGTTATAGCGCGTTTCGATTTCTTCCTGTGAAACCACGGTGCGTTTCGCAATATTTTTTCCTTCTGCTTCCATTAAATCTTTTATCAAGGTTGATTCCCAATAACGTTCGATGGCCCTTATGAATTTTTCTTTTCTATCCAGATTTCTTTTTTTGGCCTCCTGTATCAGGACTTCCTTGGTGATCAGCTGGTCAAGAAAATCTTTCTTCGCTACTTTCGTCAACTTAAAATCTTTGTCCAACCTCACTTCATCAGCGAGTTGAGTTTGAAATTCATCAAGCGTCAAAACATAATCGTTTATTTTGGCAAGGGTCTTATTATTGGCTTTCTTTTCTTGAGTGCAGCAAGAAAGAAAAGAAAACAAGATGATCATTAAAAAATAAATGGATTTTTTTCCCATAACAGTATGAATCTCCCAAATTGGTTATCAGTTATCCGTTATCGGTTATCCGAAAAGAAACTGATAACTGATCCCTGATAACTGTTAACGCTATGCGCTATGCGCTCTGCCTCTACCTGATAACCATTAACCAATAACCGGTAACAAATAACATCGAATCGAGTTAAAACTCGATTCGATGTTATTTCCTTCGTTCCCTAAAAGCCCCATCCCAGTCAGCTTGCGGCGGCTGTCTCTGATTGATCCGACATCTTAACGACATAACCTCAAAGGTTTTATCGCCTTGATACAGCTCCTGACCTTTTGCGAACAATTCGATGGCATCTGACCAACGCTGGGAGCGATATGCTTCAAGCCCCTCTGAGTAATAGTTGTAGGCGCTTTGTGTTCTCTCCGGCAGGTCGGTACCTAATGGGCCCAGCAGCTCATATATCCGCACCGGTTTTTCTTTGCCTTTAACCCTCACAAAGTCGATTTCTCGCAGTAAAAATGATCCTTCGACGTGCTTTGCCGTATTTTCTCCGATAAGCATCTCGGTACCATATATTTTATTGATGCCTTCCAGTCGAGAGCCCAGGTTGACATCATCTCCCAGCGCGCCGTATGAAAAGCGGTACTTGGAGCCCACATTTCCCACCAGCATAGTGCCGCTGTTAATTCCGGTTCTGGCTCTCAAGGCGGGCCGATTCATGCTTTCCCAGACTGGACGCATGGCCTGGAGCCGGTCCCGCATGGCCAGAGCAGCCAGACATGCTCTTTTAGCATGGTCTTCTTGCTCAAGCGGTGCGCCGAAAATGGCCATCAGTTCATCCCCCACATACTCTTTAAGCAAGCCCTCAAAGGCAAATACCTGTTCCGTCATTTCATTAAAATATTCACTCAAGATTTGAATCATGGTATTGGGTTTATAGATTTCCGAATAGCTGGTAAATCCGGCCAAATCAATGAACAGAACGGAAATCTCCCGTTCCTCACCGCCCAGTTTTAGCTTATCGGGGTTATGACTGATTTCATTGACGACATTGCTGGGGGCATAGCGACTGAATGCAGATTTGATTTCTTTGCGCTGCTTTTCTTCCGTAAAGTAACGAAAAACCGTAATGGAAATATAAACGGTAAAAAGCGCCAGAATCGGGTACACCA
>JBAUWG010000303.1:0-4655 GCA_049583675.1 Desulfobacterales bacterium
GCATAGAGCATAGAGTGTAGGCCAGAGGTCAGAGATCAGAGGTCAGAAATCGGCAAAAACCATTTGATCCATAAATCATGCGACCATCTAACAAAGCATTTCTTTGACTCCTTGAATCTTTGCCTTCCGTCATCCGTCTTCTGCCATTCATCGTCCATCATCCCAGCGCAGCGGTCGTCCATCGTCCCTATGCTCTCAGGTTCTCTGTCCTCCGTCCTCTGTCCTCTGTCGTCCGTCCTCTACCCTCCAACGGCCGAAGGCCCTGCCTCTTTCCTCTTCACTGAGATCACCTACGTCGTTCTCAAATACTCCCGGATCATCAAAGCCACCGTAGCGCCCTCACCTGCCGCGCTGGCCACTTGCTTGGTGCTTTTGTCCCGCACATCGCCCGCCGCAAAAATGCCCGGAACGCTCGTTTCCAATAAGTATGGCGCCCGGTCAACATCATTTTTGGGCCATTGATCATGATGCACCAGATCATGCCCTGTAACGATAAAGCCCCATGGATCCAGAAAAACGCCACTTGCCTTGAGGAATCCGGTATTCGGGGTCAGACCGATAAAAATAAATGCGCCTTCAACCGGCAGCAACTCTTCCGCATTGCTTTGGTTGTTTATCAATCGGATTTCGGAAAGTTTGCTATCCTTACCGATGAATTCTTTTACTTCGGTATGCCAGCGAACATCGATTCTCGGGTGACTGAAAACGCTTTCCTGGATGATCTTGGTGGCCTTGAATTGACCGCCGCGTACCAGTATGGTGACATGCTCGGCAAACTTGGTGAGAAGCAGACTTTCTTCGGCCGCGCTGTTGCCGCCACCAACAACGGCAAGCCGTTTGCCTTTGTAAAAGGGTCCGTCGCAGGTGGCACAAAAGTGCACGCCGGCGCCAATGTACTCGTTTTCTCCTGAGATTTTCAACCGCTTGTATCGACTGCCGGTAGTAATCAGCAGCGCACGGGCGCTGTATTCCTTGCCGTCGGTGGTTTTTACGCAAGGGTAATTGTGATGGCGCCGCAATTCTAAAACCTCCTGGGCTTGAAGCAGTTCCACGCCGAACCGTTCCGCTTGGGACCTCAGTCTATTGGAAAACTCAATGCCGGACACACCATCGGGAAATCCGGGAAAGTTCTCCAGTTTTTCGGTGCCGGCGGCCTGTCCGCCGAAAGCGGCACGTTCAATCACCAGGGTGTCGATATATTCCCGAGCCGCGTAAAGGGCGGCTGTAAGTCCCGCGGGTCCCCCGCCCAGTATGAGCAAATCATAATGACTGCGGCTGGCCGAGGTCTTCAACCCCAATTTGCTTGCCAGCTCGGCATTGCTCGGCTCCACCAGAAACGATCCGTCGGCAAAAACGATCGTGGGGATAATCCGCTTTCCGTTGTTTGCCTGGATCACGAATTCTTCGGCATCTTTGTCGGCTTCGATGTCCACCCAAGCATAAGGTATCTGGTGTTCTCCCAAAAATTGCTTGCTTTGTCGGCAATCCGGGCACCAATAGGCGCCGTAAACCGTAATTTCGGGCTTTTCCATAATTATCCTCCAGGCTGTCGCCTGCGCGGGCGTTAGGATAGAGGAGCGCTTCGCTTTAGGCAGTCGCCTCCGGCGGCGTTAGGTCAGAGGACCGCTGCGCTTGAGGCTAAAGGCAAAAACCTTCCAGCTACTAACCTTCTCACCTTCTCACCTTCATGCTTCTGCCCTTGCCTCCAACCTCAAGGGAACAGAGTTCCCGGTCCTCCCACCTTCAACGGCCGAAGGCCCTGCCTCTTTCCTATTTGCTCTTTCCTAATTTCTGTCATCCGCCCTCCGTCATCTGTCCTCTGGTTTTTCGCCTTTCGACCTCTGATCTCCGTCTTCCGACTTCCGGTCCTTCCACTTTCTCCATGTAAAAGAGCGTCGCGCCGACCGGCGCATAGGACAGAAAAACGATATTTATTATGGGAATCAGGAACCACAATCCGAATCCCAGATGAAATCCGAGATGTTTGAGCAAAAATTTAAACCGGTCTCCAAAAGATTCATGCCGTCTTGCGGGAATCAGGTCTGTATTGTCCCAGGCTAAAAATATCCCGGCGGCAAGCGCCGATATGATCGTCATGACCGGCGAAAGCGGTGTCAGCCATCCCACCACCATGAGCATCAAAGCAATGATTACCGGAATAAAAGTCCGGGGGATTTCCTGGCTGAGCAGATAAAAAAAATACGTGAACCAGGATGTGCGTACCGTTTCTATTTCCCGGCCGGCAACCTTATATTCGGTAATCCTGGACATGGCGTCCATAATGATGACGCTGAACAGGATCTGGGCAATGAGAAATGCAACCACCGTTGACATTCCCATGAGCAGCAAGGTCAATAACCAAGAAGCAAGATACCACAACCAGATGATCCAGTTGCTTTCCGGTTCTGACCATAAAAGCCCCAGAATTTCACTATGGTACTTGAGGATGAGACTTGCCGATACAACGGTGATCAATACGATCGCGACAAATCGAACCAGTCCCAAAAACAGTAGCTTCGGTGTTTTCAGGCCGAGTTTCAGCCCATTGTAATTATACGCAATGCCGCTGAGAAAGTTCATGGACGTTATTCTTTATCGGTTTATGGTTATTGTACGGCATCGAAATGACAATGGAGAATTTCCTGGAACATATGATAGTCTGCGATAGCCTCTCTTTGGGCCGAATCACGGGTGATATTCATATCATTGTAATGTTCAAAAACCATATCGACCAGGAACGGATCCAGCTCACCGGCATTCACCATGGATTGCAACGCCGCTTTGGCATGGTCAGGATCCATGCCTTTTCGATAGGGCCGATTTTCCGTCAATGCCGTAAACACATCGGCAACCGCCATAATTCTTGCGCCCAGGGGCAATTCATCAGAGGTGAGTCCAAAGGGATAGCCTGTGCCGTTGAGCCGTTCCTGATGCAATGTCCCCCAGAAACCCGCGATTCTTAAGGTTTCAAAAGGCTCGAGAACCTGATACGTATGATAAACGTGGGATTTCATTATAAAACGCTCTTTGTATGAAAGTGTATCCTGTTTTTCAAGGATCTGGGGAGAAATGGCAAGCTTTCCAAAATCATGCAAAAAAGCGGCAATTTCAATCAACCGTCGTTCATGTTTTGAAAAACCTGATAATCTCGACAACTCCACCGCCACCGCCGCTACGCCTCTTGAATGCGCTGCGATAAACCGGCTCTTAAATCCGATCAGCCGGTCTATCAGTTTCGAAAAACCAACCAATTCCTCGTTGGAAAGTTCCTTTTCTTCGTACAAAACCGTCCGTTTTAAAACGGTTTCAAGGGACTCCGACACCACATCCAGCCAGATATTTTCTTTTTTGGCCATATTTTTGAGAGCATCGACATGTTCAGGGACAAAAATATCGCCTTTTTGCACTGAGATATCATTGCAGATACGTTGCACCTGGCTCAGAACCGGCATTTTCCTGGAAATTTTAACGGCCACTCTATCCGCCAAATGAATCATATGGCTGCTATCGGAGACGGCTTCTCCTTTATGGAAGGCACCTTCTCCATTATTCCAAGGTACATGGTGGAATTTTACCAATCCGGAAATATTCGAAAAGGGTCGTAATTTTTCGAGAATAAGACTGCTGGCTATGGAATGTTCATCGGGATTTTTTTCTTCGAATTCTTTTAGATCCAGCCGGCCGATAAGCGATAACGCTCCGATATCATGCAATGCACCGGCCATAAAAAGATCAAATCTTCGATCATCCGACAATTTAAGCTCCTCACCCAACCGATAGGCCAGATAGGCGACCTGCCAATGGTGATGTCCAACCACTGGATTCATCAAGTCGACCATGCGGGCGATGGATGCCACCATGTCGAAGATATTAAACCGGATCTTTTCGGCGGTCATGCTTTTCTCATCCACTTTTCTGTTGTTGATTCGAATACTTCACTTTCAGCTTGGCATCGATGAGCTGATCATGGGATATACGCAATAAATTCTTCATTTTATTCATCAGGTATTGCTCATACTGATCCATTTTTCCATCGACATAGACGATGCGCCACAGGGTTTCGATAATTTCCATTTTTTCTTCATTGGAATAATTCTCGTTGATCAGCCGGGCAAATTGCCATAAATCGACACTCTCTTCCAGTTGCTTTTCAGCTTCTGCAATCAGGGCATCGGCATGTTCCGTCGATAGTCCGTATTTTTCTTTTAATATCGAAAGAATGACCGTCATTTCATCCTGGGTGAATGTCTGGTCAATTCGTGCAATTTCCACCAGCAGCGCGCAGGTGGCTACAAGGATGTCATGACCGGCCGGTCCAACGGCCTCATCATCTCCTTTTTCTGCTTTACTGAAAAAATGCTTTACCATATCGAACATCTCGATTTCTCCTTACACGATCCAAAGTGATCAAGCCGAAAACGGTAATTTTTGGAATTATTTTATGCCACGAAAAAAAATAAATGGCAAGTTTTGCACTTAAATTTTTAAGAAGCGGGGCACAGGGTCACGCTTCACCCTATGTCCGCCGCGAAATATCGTCGCCTGGTGTTTTTAAATAATTCATCCCGTCTTGATTCCAAACAAAATCGTACTTAAAGTTTAAAATAATCACTCAAATCAAATTTTGCACGATCGATTTCAATAAACCTCTAAAC
>JBAUWG010000304.1:0-3183 GCA_049583675.1 Desulfobacterales bacterium
TATCAGGACTGTGGACTTGACCGCCGACCGTATCGGTATTATTTATCGTGGTCCCGGATGTGGTTGTATCGGCGAAATAAGCCATCGCCGTTTGGTAAAAGTTCTTGGCCTCAGCCTTAGCCGCCGAATTCTGCCCTTTTGTACGATAAGCCAAAAAGTTCGGGATGGCGATGGCTGCCAAAATACCAATAATCGCGATAACGATCATCAACTCGATGAGTGTAAAACCTTTTTGATCCTTTTTCCTTAATACTCGTAGCATGACTTTCCCCCTTTAAATTTTATTTTTGTTAATATTTAAAAAATCAAGGTTTATAAAACTGCCTTCAAAACGGGTTATGCTGATTCCATCACCTCCTCATCCAAGTGCTTTAAGATTATTTTTTCATTTGTTTTCGTTTCATGCAAGTTGTGTGCCATTAAACCCCTTGTCTGTATCACAGAGCATAACATATTGTTTTTAAATTCTTTAAATGCTTTCATCCGTCATTTTGCCCGCTAACATTTTTATTCATCATGACAATTATTGTCATCACCAGGAAATTTTGTCATATATTCAACAGTCTTAAGAATGTATTTCGGCATTTGGATGGGAAACTTGAGCACAAGTTATGCGCTTCACTCACAATTGGACTCCGGCCCGGAAGGTTCTACGGCCTGGAAAAAGTGATGGGATAATGGATTATGGAATGACGGGTTACGGAATGATGCAAGGCGAGAGTGAGTAATAATTGACTATACCAAGCAAATTGCGGCAAAGCCGCGTTTCATAAAATCGTCACACGATTTTATTCTGGGTACAGCTTGCTCATGCGGTAGCGAAATGTTCGAAAGCTGATGCCGAGCAGGTCGGCGGCTTCCTGCTTTTTGCCGTTGGTGCATTCCAGGGCTCTTTCCAGGTACGCCTTTTCGATTTCCTCGAGAATGGTATCCAGCGACACCCCGTTTTTCACTTCATCCAGATCGAAACGCCTGTTTCTAATCCCTTCGATCCATCTTCGCTTGTGCAGCGACAGCGCCAGGCTGTCCGGCAGAATGATGTTGGTGCTGGAAAGCGCAACACTCCGCTCCATCAGGTTTTCAAGCTCACGGATATTTCCGGGGAAATCGTATTTATTCAAAAGATCGATGGCATAAGAGGAGATCTTGGACACCTCTTTTCCCATTTCACGGGAATATTTTTCCAGAAAATGTTGGGCCAGCACGCGAAGATCGGCTTTTCTCTCCCTCAAGGGCGGTACTTTTATCTCAATGACATTGAGTCGATAAAAAAGATCTTCCCGAAAATTTCCGACAATCACCTCGTCTTCAAGTTTTTTGTTGGTGGCGGATATGATTCGAATATCCACGGATACGTCTTCATTACTGCCGACCGGTTTGAAAACGCGTTCCTGAACGGCTCTCAGCAGTTTGACCTGGATGGGAAGCGTGAGTTCTCCAATTTCATCTAAAAAGATCGTTCCCTGATCGGCGGTTTCAAAAAGCCCTTTTTTGTCATGGGTCGCGCCGGTGAAGGAGCCCTTCTTGTGGCCGAAAAGTTCGCTCTCCATCAATGTTTCCGGAATTCCCCCGCAATTGACGACCACAAAGGGCTGGTCGTTCCGGGCACTTTCTTCATGGATTGCGTTGGCAATCAATTCTTTGCCGGTACCGCTTTCTCCGGTAATGAGAATGTTCGTCTTGGTTCTGGCCACTTGCTGGATAAGGTTGTAAATGTTTCTCATGGACGGACTTTTTCCAACGATCTTTCCAAAATGAAGGGTTCTCTTGAGCTCATCGTCCAGAATCTTTTTTTCATGCTCCAGCGTCTTGAGCTTCAAGGCATTCTTAATCGTGTGTTTCAACTCTTCATTATTGAACGGTTTCGGAACAAAATCATAGGCCCCCTCATTCATGGCTTCAACCGCGGCCTCGGTGGTGGCATAAGCCGAGATCATAATCACCACCGTGTCTTTATTCTGACTTCTCAATGCCTTCAGGACATCGATGCCGGTGATGTCTCCCAGCCGGATGTCGCAAAGCAAAAGATCAAAGTCGGTCTTTTCAATTAAGGATATGGCTTTCCGTCCGGATTCAGCGCAGGACACCTGGTAACCTTCCTTGCTCAGCATGACATCCAGCAGTTCGCGCATGCTGAGTTCATCATCGACAACCAGTATGTGTGGAATGTCATTTGTCATTTTTTACTCATCTTTGGTTATTGGTTTTTGACGATAGGTTAATGGGTCCTGATACACGATTTTCCCGCCCACCATGGTCATCACGGCCTTGCCTTTGACATCCCAATGGTTAAACGGCGTGTTTCGACTCAGAGACTGGAACCTGCCGGCATCGATGCGATAGGATATCTCACGATCAATAATGGTGATATCCGCCGGCTGCCCTATTTTCAATCCCGCTGCAAGGCCCAGTATCCTGGCCGGGTTCGTCGACATTTTTTCAATGAGACCCGGCATGTCTATGATGCCGGCATCAACCAGTTTCAATCCTAAGGGCACCGATGTTTCAAGTCCGATGACGCCGTTGGCGGCCCGATCGAATTCAACGGCTTTTTCGATTAAAGAATGCGGCGCATGATCGGTGGCAATGACATCGATCGTGCCGTCCGCCAGCCCCTGGCATATGGCTTCTCTGTCCTGTTCGGTGCGCAGCGGCGGATTCATTTTGGCATTCGTATCATATCCTTTTACGGCAGCATCGGTGAGGGAAAAATAATGGGGCGCCGTCTCCGCGGTCACCGGCACCCCCCTTCTTTTGGCTTCCCGGATGGCCCGGACAGATTCCATGGCGCTGACATGGGCGATATGAACCGGAATCCCCGTCAATTCGCTGAGTGCGATATCCCTGACCACCATGATACTCTCGGCGGCGTTGGGTATTCCCGGCAGCCCCATTCGAGTGGCCACGGCGCCTTCATTCATGGCGCCGCCCGATGCCAGGCTCAATTCCTCGCAATGGGAGATCACCGGCAATTTAAACCGGGTCGAATATTCCAGGGCCCTACGCATGAGCCGGCTGTTTGTCACCGGGTTCCCGTCATCGGACAGCGCAACCGCCCCCGCGTCCTTTAACTCGCCGTATTCACAAAGATGCTCACCTTTTAATCCTTTGCTGACGGCCGCAACAGGATACTCACGGGCCGCGCCGGCTTTAGCCGCTTTTTCCAATATGTATTCCGTAACC
>JBAUWG010000305.1:0-1578 GCA_049583675.1 Desulfobacterales bacterium
GGGTTTGATTGTCTGCATGGCTCAATAAAGGAGAGGCAAGACAAATAAACAATAAGATGAAGAGACGGAACATTTTTCTAATCATGGCGAACCTCCGGATAATGTTTGGCGCTTCAGCACAAGCTCAATTTAACTGAAAATTTACCAGCGACTCTTCGCAACATATGTGCCAGCAAAGTTGATTTTTTTGAAACAGCATCATTTGAAACAGAATTTTTTAGTATGAAACTCTTCACAACATCTTGAATGAAGCGGTTACAGAAGGACTTAAAAAAATAGATATATTTTAGAATTTTATATGAGGATGATGAGGTGGGAAGACTTTAACAAAGAAAACCAAATAGAGGTCTGCACAGAAAAATGGGCATGGGTGCACAGGTTTTCGTGCAATCTTGTAAAAGGTGTGAAACCAAAAATATAGAAGATCAGGATCGATTTTAAGGAAAAACAAAATAAGCGGATGGTCATTTTTACGACCATCCGCTTTTTATCAATGGGCTACAATCAATCTATTCGCCGTGCGGTGCGGGAGAAGGTGTTTTTACATGGGTTTTCGGAGCGGGTGCCGATAATTTTATTTCTGTTTTCGGCGCAGGTTTGGGTGACTCAATTTTTGCCGGCGGAACAGCATGCGATGCAGCAGCTTTTTCTTTAGCTTTTAGGGATGCGATCTCTTTGTCTACGGCATCGATTTTTTGATTGACCAGATTCAGTTTCAGTTTATCGATGTCGAGTCGTGACGCCTCCGTCAGGAATCCTTTTGCTTCATTAAGATCGGCAAGGGTGGCTTTGCCGGCTGCCACATCCGCTTTGTACAAAAGAATCATCAGATCGATATCATTCAAGCGGGTATAAACAAGATCTTTGGACTTGGGGGTCAGGGCATAGGGCATGGCCTTATGGATATATGCTTTAATTCCGTTAAAATCCGGGAGGCCCGGTACTTTCAGAAGGGTATCGGCTTTTTCCACGTAATAGTTAAAAATTATTGGGAATACATCTGTTTTGGAATAAACGTCTCTGATTTTTGCAGGCGGTTGCACGCCGGGCAAAGAGATCAAAAGTTTTTCGCCCATGGGGGCAAACCGGCCCTGATAGATTTGTAGTGCGCCGTCTGTTGCGTGAATATAATATTTCCCCTGATTGATCATGCTGCTGCCGACAACCAGAGCGATAAGCACCGCCACAACGGCGGCCACGCATTTCATGGCTTTATCCATGGGGTCGGGCGGCAGAGTGTCTTTAGCATCGGGAGGTTCATAGGATACTGAAACTTTAGCTTCAGCGGCAGCCTTTTCAGCAGCGGCCTTTTCGTCAGCAGCCTTTTCAGCGGCGGCCTTTTCAGCAGCAGCCTTTTCAGCGGCGGCCTTTTCAGCGGCGGCCTTTTCAGCAGCGGCCTTTTCAGCAGCAGCCTTTTCAGCGGAGGCCTTTTCAGCGGCGGCCTTTTCAGCGGCGGCCTTTTCAGCGGCGGCCTTTTCGTCAGCGGCCTTTTCAGCGGCAGCCTTTTCAGCGGCAGCCTTTTCAGCAGCAGCCTTTTCAGCGGCAGCCTTTTCAGCAGCAGCCTTTTCAGCGGCAGCC
>JBAUWG010000306.1:0-17869 GCA_049583675.1 Desulfobacterales bacterium
GCGAGGCCGAGGATCAACCCGCAGGCATACTCTCCTGTATGTCGAGGACTTGAGACGAGAGCTCAACGCCGATATCGGACGAAAAAACTTTTTTGAGATAGCTTCTAATAACCATGAGGTATAGGAGGAATTAATTATGGGGAAAAATGTCGCTCAAAAACTGATAGAAGCCCATTTAGTCGAGGGGAGCATGCAGCCGGGACAAGAGATCGGCCTTAAAATCGATCAAACCTTGACCCAAGATGCCACCGGAACCATGGTCATGCTGGAATTTGAAGCGATGCAGATTCCGCGTGTAAAAACAGAGATTTCAGCCCAATACGTCGATCACAATTTACTGCAAACCGATTTTAAAAATGCCGACGATCACTTGTTTTTATGGAGTTGCTGCCAAAAGTTCGGCGTCTGGTACAGCCGTCCGGGAAACGGCGTGAGCCATCCGGTCCATATGGAACGTTTCGGGGTCCCGGGAAAAACGATGCTGGGGTCGGACAGCCACAGTACGGCCGGCGGATCATTGGGCATGCTGGCCATGGGGGCCGGCGGCCTGGAGGTTGCCATGGCTATGGCCGGAGAACCGGTCTATATTAAAATGCCCAAAATCATGGGGGTCCGGCTGACGGGCAGCCTGCCCGAATGGGTCAGCGCCAAGGACGTAATTTTGGAAATGCTGCGAAGACACGGCGTTAATGGCGGATTTGGGAAAATCATAGAATACTATGGCCCGGGATTAGATTGCCTGTCTGCAATGGACCGGCACGTGATCGCCAACATGGGTACCGAGCTGGGCGCAACATCCACCGTTTTTCCGTCGGATGAGGCGGTGCGACGTTTTTTAAAAGCCCAGGGCCGGGAAAATGTTTGGATTTCCATTTTGCCCGATGAAGATGCCGTGTATGACGAAACCGATGACATCGATTTGTCCGGTTTGGAACCGTTGATTGCCTTGCCGAGCAGTCCCGGCAATGTTGTGCCGGTAAAAGAGGTCGCCGGCAGAGAGATCTATCAGTCCTATATCGGCTCATCCGCCAATCCCGGTTTTCGAGATTTTGCCATACCGGCCCTTATGGTCGCCGACCGGCAGGTTCATGGGCGTGTTTCCCTGGATATCAATCCCACATCAAGACAAATACTTGAAAATTTGACGACAAAGGGATATCTGGAAAAGCTGATCCGGTCCGGAGCGCGAATTCATCAGGCCGGATGCAACGGTTGCATCGGCATGGGACAAGCGCCGGCAACCGGAAAAATCAGTTTGCGAACAGTACCCCGCAATTTCCCCGGTCGTTCCGGCACCAAGGAAGATCAGGTCTATTTGTGCAGCCCGGAAACAGCGGCTGCTTCGGCATTGACCGGTGTCATCACCGATCCGCGCACACTGGATATGCCCTATCCCCGGTATGAAGAGCCCCGGGAAATTCAAATCAATGCGAAGATGTTGATCGCGCCTCCGGATTCAGGGAAAGACATCAAGCTTGAAAAAGGCCCGAACATCAAGCCGCTGCCGTTGTTCGACCCGTTACCGGATATTATTTCGTCCAAGGTTCTGTTGAAAGTCGGAGATAATATTTCCACCGATGAGATCATGCCTGCGGGCGCCAAAATTCTGCCTTATCGCAGCAATATTCCGGAGATCAGTAAATTCGCCTTCAGCCAGATCGATGAACATTTTTATGACCGGGCCATAAAACACCAGAAAAAAGGTTTTATCGTGGTGGGCGGAACCAATTATGGACAGGGATCCAGCCGCGAACACGCGGCCCTGGCCCCCCGTTATCTGGGACTTAAAATCGTCATCGTCAAAAGTTTTGCGCGCATTCACTGGCAAAATTTAAGTAATTTCGGAATATTGCCGCTAACATTTATTGATCCGGCGGACTACGATAAAATTGACCAGGAAGATGAACTTGAAACTGCCGGCATTCGAAAGGTTCTGAGTCAGAGAGACCATCGCATCCGGATTACCAACAAGACCAAAGATGAAACTTATGAAACGAAACACACATTGAGCACTCGCCAGATTGAAATGATTCTGGAAGGGAGCCTGATCAACGTTGTACGAAAAAAACGAGGAGCCGCGTGACATGGATGCTCAAAAGCTATATGAAATGATGAGAAAGGTTCAGGAGCCCAAAGGCCATTTCTTTAATAAAAACAAAGAAAGAACCTTTGAGCTTCTAGACGCGCTGATCGCAAATAAAGAACGTTACGGATACATGGGCTGTCCCTGCCGGTTGCTCTCGGGGGACCGAAATGCCGACCGGGACATCATCTGTCCGTGCATTTACAGTGGTCCGGATATCGAAGAATACGGCAGTTGTTACTGCAACCTTTATGTTTCAAAAGAATGGAATGACGGCGACATCCCTCCCGAATATGTTCCGGAACGGCGACCCGAGGAGAAGATGCCCTTCTGAAAAAATTATTGCACATAAACGGTTTTAATGTTGACGAACTCTTTGATGCCGTAATGCGAAAGCTCGCGCCCGTAACCACTTGACTTGATGCCCCCGAACGGAAGCCGCGGATCTGATTTTACAAAGGTGTTGACAAAGCAGCAACCCGCCTCCAATTCGGTTGTGGCGATGCGTTCGCCACGTTTAATATCTCCGGTGAAAATGGCGGCACCGAGACCGAAAGTCGAATCGTTGGCCACTTGAATGGCCTCTCTTTCATCTTTAACGGAGATGATTGCGCCTACAGGCCCGAAAATTTCTTCATCATAGGCAGGCATCCCCTTTCGAACGGCACTGAGAACCGTTGTGGGATAAAAAGCCCCCTTTCCTTTTGGAATTTCTCCACCAAGAAGACATTTGGCGCCTTTTTCGACGCTTCGGGCGACCTGCCGATGGAGATCTTCCCTCAGATCAAAGCGTGCCTGGGGACCGATATCAATGTCTTCTTCCAGGGGGTTTCCCATTTTTTTTGCTTGCATGTATTCGATGAACATTTCCTCAAATCGTTGGCGGACGGACTCGATGACAACAAAGCGTTTCGCGGCAATGCAACTTTGACCGGAGTTCAAAAGTCTGCTTTCCACACATGATTTCGCCGCGGCTTCGAGATCAGCGTCTTCAAAAACGATATAGGGATCACTCCCCCCGAGTTCGAGCACCGATTTTTTCAGCATTTTTCCGGCTGTGGCGGCCACTGCCTGACCCGCCGAATTACTCCCGGTCAGCGTGACGGCCCTTATCAGCGGATGTTCCATAACCCGCTGTATCTGTTTGCCGGGAATTAATAAATTTTGAAAAAGGTTTTCGGGAAACCCCGCCTTGTTGAAGACATCTTCAATTGCCAAAGCGCAACCCGGCACATTCGAAGCATGTTTCAACACGGCGGCATTGCCGGCCATCAATCCCGGAGCCGCGAATCGAAAAACCTGCCAGAAAGGATAGTTCCAGGGCATGATGGCCAGAATAACGCCCAAAGGCTGAAAGGATACGAAACTGTTGCTGGCATCCGTCTCGATTTTCTCGGGCAGCAACATTTTTAAAGCGTTGTCGGCATAGTATTCGCACACCCACGCGCATTTTTCGACTTCAGCACGGCCCTGCCGGACGGGCTTTCCCATTTCCATAGCCATAATCTTCGCATATTCTTCCTTGTTTCCGGTTAAAATTTGAGAAGCTTTCTTCATTAATTCAGCCCGTTGAGAGAAGTTTGTTCTCTTCCAGGCTGTAAATGCCTGATGGGCGGTTTCGATGCGTTTAACGGCTTCATCGAAGGGTGTTTGTTCGTAGGTTTTGATCGTGTCGCCGGTTGCCGGATTGATTGCGGTTAATGTCATAAAACCTCCTCATAGAGTAAAGAATTCGAGCCCGGAGGGCTTGGCTTTGGTTATCCCCTGACGGGATTTGCTCTGTTGATCGGTATTGGTTGAAATTCAAAATACCAGATCCCAAATATTTTACCCTGTTAAATAATGCTTCGCATTAAATTTTCGATTTATTTAACAAGGCAGGCAAATCCCAATAACCAAAATTCAAAAATATAAACAATGGCTTGTCCTTAGAGGTTTTGGTCATTGGATATTGGAATTTGAGATCTGTTTGTGATTTGGTGCTTAAAATTTGCGATTTTATATATAAAACCTTACGGCAGAGCCAAAGATCTCTGACTCGCGCATCGCTGGACAGGCTTGGGCCAAAGGTCCAGGTTTTTCAAAACTGAATTAATTGTTCTTAAGTATGCATATTACTTTACACTATCGGTCATCTGTCATCCGTCATCTGTCGTCCTTCTTTTTGCCGACCATGACGGATAACGGCCAATTAACCACCCTAACGCCCGACGGATTGTCCCATGCCCGCGTCAAATCTTTTTCGATCGATTCAATTGGGTTTTTACCTTTTCTATCCCTGTATCGTTTTACGGCAGACCAGGTCCCAAGATAACCCAAAAGTTGCTTGAGAGTCCATTCCGCCGACATGTGAAAAGACGGGCTCGGTAATCTATGAAACGGAAAGGGAATACTTTCATATCCATTTTCGACGCGCCTTCTTTCAGGCGGCCAAAATTTACCGACGACATCGGCGTAAAAAAATTTGATAATTTTATCGATTTCCGGTGATATGGTCAGCAAGTTATATGTCCAAACCGCGATGATTCCGCTGGGTTTCAAAACCCGCCGGGCTTCCTCGTAGAACCGGTCAAATTCAAACCAGTGCAATGCCTGTGCCACGGTTATCAGGTCGATGGAACCCGCTTGAAGGGTTGATTTATGCGCAGGCGCTACTTGATATGAAATATTTTCATGATGGATTGCATGTTCGATCTGTTGCTCACTGGCGTCCGTGGCAATGACTTTATGGAAATATTTTGCCAAACCACGGGCAGCCTGCCCGGACCCCGTGGCACAGTCCCAAGCAAGGTCATGGCCCGTTGCTATCGATGATAAGAATCTGAACAGATCCGCCGGATAATCCGGGCGATATTGGCTATATTGCTCAGAGGCACCGGAAAAATGGTCCTTAAATTGATGCTTATCCATTAATTAACGAAATCCTAAGTCCGTTACAATAACATAATGTTTTAAACAAAAATTAAGAACATACCAAGAAAAGTCAATGAACCGCCGTCGTTTTGCACCGTATATTTGATTTTCCGAAATTAAAAAGTTACGGCTTGCATTTATACGCAAAAAAAAATTATTATATATCATTCTTTTCCAAAAACGACCCTGTCGATGAGCATGCATTATCATGCCCAAACGATTTATGCGCCGTAATTTTTTTGAAAATCCGGAATGATGGAATATAACATGACATGTCAAACGACTTTTGCCGGTTTGCCGCCATGGAGGGACATCGGCCCATTACCGGCGGAAATCGCAATAATCGGCATACCTCACGGGACATCCTATTCCGCGGGCATACCGAGCTACTCTGTTAACGCCCCAGCGGCCATTCGGAGGGCAGCCAAAAGATATGGGGAGATGATAGACCACTATGATTATGATCTTGGCGGACCGCTTCTCGACAACCGTGATATCCGGGTTGTCGATTGCGGCGACCTGCCCGGCGATCCTGCCGATCCTGCCGGCAACCACAGACGTTCCCAAGAAAAGATTCACGCCATTATCGACGCCGGAGCTGTGCCCATTGTGCTTGGAGGGGATGATTCCGTAACCATCCCTTTTTTGCGCGCTTTCCAGGGAAAAGGCGTGTTCACGGTGGTCCAGATTGACGCGCATATCGACTGGCGCCATGACGTCAAAGGGATCACTGAAGGACCCAGCAGTCCGATGCGCAGGGCTGCGGAAATGCCTTGGATTGATAAACTCATACAGGCGGGGATGCGGGGCGTGGGCAGCGCCCGCATCGAAGACGTCGAGGCCGCTAATACCTACGACGCCCGGATCATCACGGCTAAAACTGTGCATGACGACGGCATTTATCGGATTTTGGACATGGTAGCTCCCGGATCGTCCTGCTTGTTGACCATCGATTTCGATGGCCTCGATCCATCGGTAATGCCGGCAGTCAATACCCCTATGCCCGGTGGTCTGTTCTACCCGCAAATCGTGGATTTACTTCATGGACTTACGAAAAAAGCCAACGTATGCGGATTTAACCTGGTTGAATTCGTGCCCGAGAAGGATACCAATGGACTGGCGGCACTGACCGCCGCCCGTATTGTTTTCAATATGGTCGGCGGTTTGGTTCGCTCAACATTTTTCCCTCGAAGACGGATTTGAAACGCTTCAACTCTGTTTAGTTTTCGGGGAAAATGAAGCTCTCCGCAGCCCTGCTGAAACAAGATCTCCGCCACACGACAGGGGCGGACAAGTCCGCTTCGCTCAGACAAGCTTGCAACGCATTCCGTGGAAGAATAAAAATGAAATGAATGAGCAGTGCTGAAACCGTCAATATTTATCGAACAGGTGATGAAATGAAACGAATTGCTCTAGGAAGTGACCACGCCGGTTATAAACTCAAGGAAAGAATTAAAACCCATTTGAAATCCAAATCATATACCGTGGTGGATTATGGGACCGATAACGATGAACCGGTCGACTACCCGGATTATATCCGGCCCGCGGCTGAAAGCGTGGCCAACGGGGAAAATGATTTGGGGATCGTTTTCGGCGGCAGCGGAAACGGGGAGGCCATGGTGGCCAACAAAGTGAAGCGGATCCGCTGCGGATTGTGCTGGAATGAAAAAAGCGCGCGACTGGCGAAAGAACATAACAATGCAAACATGATTTCCCTGGGCGAGCGCATGATATCGGAAGAAGAAGCCGTTAGAATCGTGGATACCTGGTTGAATGCCGAATTTCAGGGCGGGCGTCACTTAAGAAGAATCGAAAAAATAGAGGAATGAATTGGAATTCGCCACCATGTTTTGGCGAACTAAAATTTTCAATCTTCAATCGACAATCATCCATCATCAATCACTCGTGGCTTATCCGATAGATAACACCGGCCCGATCGTCGGAAACCAGCAAGGCGCCGTCAGGCATCACCAGGACATCTACGGGACGTCCCCAGGCCCTGCCGTTTTTGAGCCATCCTTTAGCGAAAACCTCATAACGGATCGCCCGGTTTCCGCTGAGACGCACCAGGCTGATGCGGTAACCGATGGGTGACGTCCGGTTCCAGGAACCGTGCTCGGCAATAAAAATCTGGTTTCTGTACTGCTCCGGAAACATCTTTCCAACATAGAAGCGCATACCCAGGGCAGCAACATGGGGGCCCAGAGCCATGGCCGGCGGCACAAGTTCATCGCATTTTCGCTTGCTGACGAATCCCGGGTCCGCAATGGTTCCCCCATGGCAGTAAGGAAAACCGAAATTCATGCCCTTGTGCGGTGCACGATTCAACTCGTCGGGAGGAATGTCGTCACCCATCCAATCGCGCCCGTTGTCCGTGAACCACAGATCTTTCGTCTTCGGGTGCCAGTCAAAACCCACGGTATTTCGCACGCCATGGACGAAGATCTCCAGGTGACTGCCATCAGGATCCATACGCGTGATCGAGGCATATATCTCGTTATCCGGTTCGCAGACATTGCATGGCGCGCCCACGGGCACGTAAAGCCTGTCATCCGGGCCGAAACGGATGAATTTCCATCCGTGGTGGTGATCCTTCGGGAAGCTGTCGATAACGACGATCGGTCCGGGCGGATTTTTCAACCGTGACTCGATACCATCGTACCGCAGGATGCGGCTCACCTCGGCGACATAAAGCGAACCCTTCCTGAAGGCCACGCCGTTGGGCATATCCAATCCTGCGGCGATGGTGATGACGTCTTCGGCCCTGGCATCGTGATTGCGGTCCAAAACCGCGTAGACTTTACCGGCCGAACGAGTGCCGACAAACAGCGTTCCGTTATCACCCAAAGCCAGTGACCGGGCATCTTCAACATGATCGGCATAGATGTTTATAGAAAACCCCGGCGGGAGAGCGATATCCCCAAGATGCACGCCTTTCATGTCCCTCGCGGTGGCGCATGAAACTCCTTTAACCATCAGCAACAAAAGGATAATAGTCATCAAGACTGTGGACTTGTGCTTTGTGACCGTCATCGTCTGTTCCTTATCGGCAGAATCGATCATGCCCCGCGGAGGCTATGGCGAATATACCATTCGGGTCATTTGTTACTGCTTTGGTGGATGCCAAAAAGAACCCATGCTTTTCAACACCTCAATCAACTCCGCCATATACTCTCCCATGCGGGAGACGTAATCAGCGTCTAACCGTTTGGTAAAAAAATTGAGTGAAAAAAGTCCGACCACACTGGACAGCGGATTGATTCCTTCCTCGGTGCCGGCTTTAAAATCGCTCCAGCTTTTAACATGCTCTTCCGACCGGAAGAGATTCATGGTGCTTCAGGCATAAGGAAGATCATCAAACCAATCCCTGAAGGGAACCGATACATATCCCATTATGCCTTCCGGCTCGATGTTTTGGACTTTGCCGTCCTTCATTTTTACCCTTATCGACGAACCGCAATCCAGGCAGGGCGCATCGATTTGTACTGTTTTTCCCGGAAAGAGCCAGCTGACCGCCAGCGCTTCGAATCCTCATTGAGCGAACCACTTCTGCTTCCCGTCAATGGTGATACGATATTGTGTGGGAAGGTTGCTGAACGGCGGAAAGGAGCTGATGTAGTCGGTGTTCGGCAAAAAGAAGCCGGGGAAGCCGGGTGAATAAAGCGCATGCAATCCTTTGCGCCCCTCTTCTACCGGCATATCCATTTCAGCTGCAATCTCCGTGTAGTGAGGCGCCTGACCGGTTTTAACCATGCGTTTCATGATGATCTGAAAAATTCTGTCCAATTGATTTGCTTTACTCATATTGCCCCCTTTTTTGAATGGATTTGCAAAATTGCTTTTCAGGAACTGAAGCTTGATTTGATCTTTAATGAAAAAATGCGGGAAATCCGAGTCCGTTTCAGTGGGAATATGTTGTCAGGAATCAAAAACGCTCAACCGACAGATATAAGGCCTAAGCAGTAATAAGAATCGAGAATGAGGTTTAGGGGCAAATTTTTCCCCCTGAGTCGCTTATTGATAATTTTCAAAATATTTCAAAATAGATTGAGTGTCAACGGAAATCGACCGTTAGAATGATCCCTTCACTATGAATTTTTTATAGCTTCGGGGACCCGGTTCGCAGGACATTCAAAATAGGTACACCGATTACACTCGTTGCGGTAGACGGCGGCCCCGAACCCGATCAAAGACAACACATAAACGATCAGAAAGCCGGGGCTCATCAGCAACCAGTACAAGGGAAAAATCAACAGCACCGTCGCCGCGCTGAAAGTGATCGCCTTGTCGGAAACATTGAGCTTTCCGGGTCTTTTACTGAAAAACTTGGGAAAGCCCCAGAAAAAAATACACTTGAGACTTTTTTCATCACGGGTGTAGTGGGGGCAGCGGGTACAGTAGAATCTTAAAATTACCGCCGCACTTCCCACGCCAAGTCCGGCAAAGACGATCGTCCACCAGAGGGAATTTTTGACGATGGCCAGAACGGCCGTAACCAAAGGGACTGATAGAAGGCAGATATAAAATAAGAAATCCGAAAATCGATAACGGGTTTTTAACGCCATCCGGGGATGATTCATTGTCTGCTCCTGTGCGCTCGATGAAAAGGATATCAGAACCGGAAACGTTTTGTTAAAGATGACTTAGCAGCTTATTGAATTTCACACCGATTCCCTCTGAATCGACCCGTACAATTTTTCCGGAAACCTTGATAGGCTTGCCGGATTCCGGATGAGAAAACGTCATGTTTAACTGTTGGCCGAGTTCTGACACCAGGTTGGTTTCAATATAAAGGCCGTTGTCGCTTATATTTTGAACAAAATCTTCAAAAACACGCCTTTTATCCGATGAATAGGTGATGTCTATAAGCGTCGTTTTCCGGGGATATTTTCTCTTTTCATTCTTGGATTTTTGCCATTTCTCAAGATCTTTCAAAAGTTGTCGCATTTCCGTGTCGGACATATCGTCGATGATTCCAAATATGAAAGCTCGGACCTCGTTTCTGTCTGGTTCATTCACATTGTTTCCCATGTTGGCCCCATTATGATTTCAGTTTTGAATTTAAATTCTGTACGAGTTGGAAGCGTTCATTTTCTCAACCCCAAAGTATAAAAAAACAGCGAGATCATCTCCAGACTCCTGTCTTTATACTAAAACTTATCTGTCTCCAAGGTTTTTTGCAATTATCTAGATTAACTTGACTGGAAAAATTCACATCGTTTACGGTAACCGCGATCAGGCAGCGGTATCGGAGGAGACCAGCCTTTCATGGTATGCCAGATGGATCTGCAACCCCGTACGTTCAATGGCATGCCGCAAAGCCATGTTGATGGGCAACATTTTCGTTCCCAGGACTGGATCCAGACCGCTGATTTGGGTTCCGTACCAGGTAAAACAGGGAGCTTCGGCCTCCACCGCCATCGCAGCCGAGACACTATCGGGCGCGGTTTTCTTTAAGTGTTTACATACCGCCAGCGCTGATTTCCCTTCGCGGGTTCGAATGGCGGCATACCCGAACAACCGGCACACTGCCGGTCGCCAGGCGTAAAATTCGCAATGTCCTGAGGCTTCCGGTGCCGGCCGGGTCTGATAAAATACACACAGACGTGAAGGGTCTTTTGCACTGATGCGATCCATCCAGAAGGCCCCGGTACCCCGAAAAAGAATTTCTTGCGCCGCCGGCAGCAGCTCAAGAATCGTCGTCAGAACATCAACGGTCGGGCAGCAGCCGCCGCACATATTGGGGCAGCGCAGACCGCTTTTCAGTTGAAATTCGGCAACGTTCTTATCGATGACGGCAAAAAGCTCCGTCACTTTCGACACAAGTGTCAAGCCCTCACCTCCGATATCGCTGCCAAAGCGATTTCAGCAACATTCACGATCAAAGATCGAGATCGACGTAATTTTAATATTATTGGTTATACTGTAAAAAACAGTCGAAAATATATCTTCATCATACTCGCGGAGATACATTAATTCAATTTTTTAAAATGTAAATAGCTGAAGAAAAGAAATATCGGGTGGTTGTTTTAAAAGACCGCTTCTCACGTGCCCGGTCGCAGGCGCAGTTTTTCCTGCAAGTGTGAGCGATCCCCCAGCGAGTTCAGTAATGGCCCTTGCCCGGTCATTTCCACGACACTTAATGAAGCCACCGGCATGCCGATGCGGTCGCGATAGCGACCCACATCGATGCCCAACAGGGAACACAGAATGATGCGCGTCGTGGCTTTGTGGGATACCACCAGAACATTCCCATCAGGGTGCGTCCGTTCAATCTCATCCAACACTACAGCGCTGCGGCGGGCGACGTCCACCCCGCGCTCACCACCCGTGGGCCTGTTCCAACCGGGGTCGGCCAGATAGCGCACATATTCATCATGGAATTCGCGATTGACTTCCTTGGGAGTCTTTCCCTCCCACTGTCCGTATGCGATTTCCTTTAGGCCGTCTCGCAGTTGCATTTCAAGGCCTGCTGCTTCGCACAACGGCTTGGCGGTGTCTATCGTGCGGCGCATCGGACTGCAATAGACCGCCGTCCACAACGAGGACTTATAGGCGGCGGCAAACTCTTTGGCCATTTGGTGACCCTCTCCAGTCAAGTCCACATCCATAATCCCGCAAAAACCACCGGTCTGGCTGGCCTGTGTCTCACCGTGTCGGAGAAAATAGAGCCTCAAAGCCATACTGACCTCCTTTTTCAGTTTTGCAAAATCTGGTCCTTTGGTCCAAGCCTGCCACGCAATGCGGGAATCAGAATTCTCTGGCTCTGCCGTAGGATTTTGTATTAAAAATTACAAATTCCAAGCACCAAATCGCAAATAAATCTCAATAGAGCAAATCCTCTCAGGGAATAACCAAAGACAAGCCCTCTATGCTCGGATTAATTACTATGGCCAGTCCCGAATGGCTAAACTGTCTTTACGCGACCGGCGGTCAAGATCTAAACTCCGTATGGCCAATTCCAGTCAGTGATGTCTTGTCGATCCACACCGAACTCATAGGCGTGGTTCTTGCAGGCAATCTGCTCATTGACCAGGGCTTCTCGAACGCCGGATCCTGTCTCACTGAAACGGGGTATCCGGTCGATGGCGTCAACAGCCAGGCTGAAACGGTCCGTTTGGTTAAGGATAGCCAACTCCAGCGGCGTATTGATGTTTCCCTTTTCCTTATAGCCGCGGACATGAATGTTGTGCTGGCCGGGCCGGCGATAGGTTAACCGATGGATCAGCCATGGATAGGAATGAAAGTTAAAGACCACCGGTTTGGTGGATGTGAAAAGAGCCCCGAACTCACGATCCGTCATTCCGTGAGGGTGTTCGGTGTGCGGCACCAGCTTGAACAGGTCAACGACGTTTACGAACCGAACCTTTATGTCCGGCAGGTGCTGGCGAAGCAATGCGGTGGCGGCCAGGGACTCCATGGTGGGCACATCGCCGCAGCTGGCCATGACCACATCCGGCTCGGCCCCCTGGTCGTTGCTGGCAAAGTCCCAGATGCCGGCACCCTTGGTGCAGTGCGCGATCGCAGCATCCATGTCCAAATACTGCAGGTGCACCTGCTTGTCTGCCACGATAACATTGACATAATTAATGCTTCGCAGGCAGTGGTCGGCCACGGAGAGTAGGCTGTTGGCATCGGGCGGCAGGTAGATGCGCACCACGCTGGGGCTCTTGTTGACAACCACGTCCAGAAAACCGGGATCCTGATGCGTAAACCCATTGTGATCCTGCCGCCAGACCAGCGCGGTGATCAGCAAATTAAGAGACGCCACTCTGGCGCGCCAGGGCAGTTCGTTGCACTTTTCCAGCCACTTGGCATGCTGATTGAACATTGAGTCGATGACGTGGATGAACGGCTCATAGCTGTTGATGAATCCATGCCGGCCGCTCAGGGTGTAACCCTCCAGCCAGCCTTCCACGGTGTGTTCGCTGAGCATCTCCATGACCCGGCCCTCCGGGGCCAACTCCCCTCCGTCGGCGTCCTCCGGGAAATATTCTCCCAGCCAGACTTTCTTGGCGACTTCATAGATGGCCTGGAGCTTGTTGGACTGGGTCTCATCCGGCCCGAAGACGCGGAAGTTCTGCATGTTCAGCCGCATCACTTCTCGAAGGAAGTGGCCCAGGGTGGAAACGCTCCCGGCCAGGGTCACTCCCGTGCTTTTGACCTCGACAGCGAACTTGCGATAGTCCGGCATGTCCAAGGGACGGCGCAGCAGTCCGCCATTGGCCACGGGATTGGCGCTCATGCGCCGGTTCCCCTTGGGTGCCAAACCCTTCAATTCGGGAATCAGACGCCCTTGATCGTCAAAACGTTCCTCAGGTTTGTAGCTACGCAGCCACGATTCCAGCAATTTCAGGTGTTCCGGATTGGCCGCAACGTCCGTGAGAGGGATTTGATGCGCCCGCCAGAAACCCTCCAGGTAGTGCCCGTCCACCTCTCGGGGCGCCGTCCACCCCTTGGGGCTTCGCAGGATGATCATCGGCCAGCGCGGCCGGAATGCTTTGCCGGTCTTTCGCGCCTGTTCCTGGAATTTGCGGATCTCCAGGACACAGTGCTCCATAGTGGCGGCCATCGCCTGATGCATGCTGTCGGGATCGCTGCCTTCCACGAAATAAGGCGTGTACCCATAGCCCACGAACAGGGCCTCTAACTCCTCATGGCTGATGCGGGCCAATATGGTGGGATTGTTGATCTTATAGCCGTTGAGATGCAGGACCGGGAGCACGGCACCGTCCGTGATCGGATTGAGGAATTTGTTACTGTGCCAACTCGTGGCCAAAGGACCGGTCTCCGACTCGCCGTCGCCCACCATTACCAAAGTGATCAGGTCCGGGTGGTCGAAGACCGTCCCGAATGCATGGGAAATGCTGTAACCCAACTCCCCGCCCTCGTGGATACTGCCGGGCGTTTCCGGGGTCGCGTGGCTGCCGATCCCGCCGGGAAAGGAGAACTGCTTGAAAAATCGCTGCATCCCTGCCAGGTCTTCACTCTTTTCAGGGTATATCTCGGAGTAGGTCCCCTCGAGATACGCCTGGGACAGAACCGCCGGCGCCCCATGACCGGGCCCGGAGATATAGATCGCATTGAGGTCGTAGTTGTTGATCAACCGGTTGAAGTGGATGTAGGTAAAACACTGGCCGGCGTCCGAACCCCAGTGGCCCAGCAGACGTGGCTTTAAATGCTCCGCTTTGAGCGGCTCTCTGAGCAAGGGGTTTTTCTTAAGGTACAGCATCCCCAGGCACAGGTAAAGGCTGGCCTGCCAGTATGCGTCGATCTTGCGCAGCTCATCAGGGTTCAGCGGCGTCCCTTTGATCGTCGAGCGGGCCGGCCCGTAGGCGCTGATGCTATTTTCTCCGTGGACTGCCACAGGCTGCTTTGCGGGAGTTGTCATAACTGCGTCCTCCTTTCCATGACGATTTCTTTTTGTCAGTAAGCGCTTTCGTTCTTTTTATATATCTCCCATTATTTCACCGTCTTCATATGATCATAATATAATTCAATAGAATCATGCTTCAAGTGGGATCAAACATATACTTTCTGGGAGCCTTGACCTGTTTTATCTATCATATTAAAACCTTATTGCAAATTCGGCTTGATTTAGGTTGAAGGTAATACTCAGGAGAAGCGGATATTGAAGAAATACGAAAAATATCTAATTATAACAATTGTTTGCGAATAAATGATGTCCAGAATGGAATCTTAGACATTTTTCAAATGCTGCGTATCAGCGGCCGCACGATATTCGCGATCCGCTGATACGCTTGTTCGGTCCTGCAAAAGCCGGGCTATTTCCAGCCATGCCTGTGGTAGGGATGCCGAGGCCGGTACCAATAGCCGCGGTGCCATATCCAACGGCTTCCGAGCCACACCCACGCGCCTCCGACCCAGACATAGTCCGGACCCGGCGCCACCACCACCGTTTCGGGCAGCGGCGCGGGCGCTGTGGGCCCCACGACACCCGCCACTTCGGAGGAGGGAATCTGGGTCGGCGTGTTGATCATAAAGTTGATGACCCGATCACTGACACCCGCATTCTTCAAAGCAATAATGTCCTCTGCGGTAAGGTGATAAACCGTCCGGGAGTTGCGAATCTGACTGATGATGAGATCGTCACTGACCCCGGCCTTTGCCAGAGATTGGACGTCCATCTCCGTCAACGGCTGACCCTGTTCGACCCGTTGCAGGGTCTGCGGGGCCTGCGCCCTCAACCGCGCCTCCTGTTCCTGGTCCATACCATGCCCGATGAGGCCGCCGACAACCGCGCCCACAGCTGCCCCAACGAGCCCGCCGGATCCATGACGCCCCGCCGCGCTGCCGATAATCGCGCCCGTGGCCCCACCGGCCAAGGCTCCGGAGGCTGTGTAGTCCGGACGACCCTGTGGGTAATAGCAACCCGCGAGCAATATTCCCGCAACCGCGAGCACCAACAAATTACCATGCCGTTTCATAGTCTTTTTCTCCTTTGGATAGATATGACGAATTCCGTCTTTCATGATCAGACGCTGCCTTTTAGATTTATGGCTGACTCGAAGATGTTCATTTTAAATAACGATTATAGTCAGACTTACGGCATTTGTAAATAGGTGAAGGAACTCATTTCGATGATTTGAAGGGTTTATTGTCATTTGTGAATAATTACCGGAAGATAGATGTAATGGCCAACAAATATGGGAGATCGATCTTTCATCCACAGGGTGCCGTTATTCTATTATTTTTGGAGCTCAGCAGATAAATGTCAGGTGAAACGATTTGTGAGGCGTTGTCACTGTTTTCGTGCCTTTCCGGTTAATGTGTTGATGGTAATTTTAAATACTCTGGTTTTCTCTCTTAAACCCTCGATATATTTTATCCCTTTGTCAAAAAAGTCTGGAGAATACTTACGCAAAAGTCCTTCCAAAGCGATCTGCTTATTCATATCATATACTTCTTCAGCCTCTCCTGCAATGATGACACTCTCGTATTCTGTGCCGAATATATCAGGTAATATCTTGGTATTTCCAACCGTGCAAAACGAGACGGATTTATTTTGTTTGATATTGTCAATTTTCTGTCCTTCAACAGCGCAATGAAAATATATACGGTGATCAATGATACAAAAATTCAGAGGTACCCCATAGGGTTTTCCATTTTCAGTGACTGTCGATAGCACGCCATATTCCGCCCTGCTTAATAAAGCCATTGCTTCCTCTTCGGTTAAGGCACGGTCTTTTCTGCGCAATTTTTTCTCATGGGATATCATCGCTTTCTCCTATTGTGGAAACAATCGAATGTCCTGTATCATATTTGAAACCTGAAATAACTTTTTTAATTTCCTCCATATTGTCCAAAAAATCAAGTCATTCATCAATTTTCATGTTCATCCGATTTTGATTTCAGCCGCAAATATTTCTTTTTGTGATGTCTGCCATATTCGCGAGCGAGAGGCATATGGATTTTCGGCAGATGTAAAATCTCGCCCTATAGAACCTTCTTAGGCATTGTTTCCATAACATTTCGATTTTGCACATTTAAATGCTTAGTTCCTGTTTTTTAAAAAAAACAAATATTTAGCTTGCTTCCTTTCTCATTAAATATTATTATCTTTTTCATCAATTAAGTCCTGTTTATCTAGTGTCCATCCATAAATGAGGATTTTTGTTCGAGATCACTTGTCCGGCGTAGCCTTCAGGCGAAGACGGAAGGCATGCGAAAAGAATAACCACAGGCATATCGTTGATATTCCGAGGATTATTTTTTGAGCATAACGCCGAGATCGGGCAAAAAGACCATTTATGGATGGACACTAATTAAGGGACGGTTTCTCTCTGAAGGACAATCCATCTGTCAAAGTGGCACCCTCCAGTTTGCAACGTTGAAATTTTTTTGAAAGGAGGATGTTACTATGACCAATGGAACTGTAAAGTGGTTTAACGACCGAAAAGGGTTCGGATTCATTGAGCAGGAAAGTGGGCCGGATGTGTTTGTTCATCATTCAGGAATCAAAGCAGACGGTTTTAAATCCCTCAATGAAGGGGATCGAGTTTCCTTTGACATAGAAGAAGGGCCGAAAGGTCCTTCTGCTACAAATGTCACTGTGATATAGTTTTGTATTCCGAGCAAAAGGGGCATTTATTCTAATATTGAGCAAATGTCCCTTTGTTTATTCTAAAGTTATACCTGCACAATTCGCTGTCATCAGACCTTAAACCTCAGCACCGTCCGAACAATTCATAGATCCTTTTCTTGTTGTCGTCATCAAAAACGGCAACCAAGGAGGTAACCTAATGGCAAGAACCAAACATCAATTTAATAAACGTCAAAAAGAATTTGCAAGAAAGGAAAAGAGGGAAGTTAAGAGACAACATATAAACACTGAAACCGGATGAAAGGGAGAAAAAATATGGAAAACAGATTAGACGATCTATATCTGCGGTTTCAAATAAAAGGCTTTATACCTATTGAAATTCCAAGACTCATTCAAGATGTTTTTAATATTATCGGCAAAGGTAGATATTGCAGTATAATCGATGCTAACCACGAGTTGGAGGATCTGGGCTGGGGGATAGACATCATGGATAATATTACCTATGACTTAATAAACTCCCTATTCAATAAAAAATGGCATTGTTCTTAGACAAAACTTTGTTAGCATTCACCGCCATGCTTTTACCCTTCATGACATTTCTGAAAAACCAACAAAATTCCCTCTTGATCGTTTCAAGTGCGCCTTGTATGATTGAGTTGTAAAAGCCAATCATTCCTTTTACAGGACGTTCAATGTCAAACCGAATGAAACCGAGGCCATATTGATATATGATCTCGGCAACGGCCAATGGAACATCCCAAAACTAAGAGAATTGCTTGAAGACATCCTTCCTCAAAATTCCCTATTCC
>JBAUWG010000307.1:0-1755 GCA_049583675.1 Desulfobacterales bacterium
GCATCGTGAAAAATTTAACTATTGCACGGCGATATGCCAAGGCACTTTTGATTATCGGTAAAGAGGACGGTCAGGCTGAAACATACGGGAAAGAACTCGATGGATTCGCCAAAATGATGACCGGAGAAAAAGTGCTTGCACAGGCCATCGGTAATCCGCTTTATGGTGCCGCGGGCCGAAAGAAGGTCTTGGAGACGGTCGTGGGCAAAGTGGAAATCTCCAAGGTCGTTGCATCATTCCTTCTGTTGTTGTTTGATAAGGGGCGATTTGATTTTTTAAACGACATCAATGACTTTTATCAGAAGCTGGCGGACGAGCTTAAAGGGGTTTTGCGAGCCAGTCTGGTCTCGGCTTCGGAACTCTCATCCGAGACCGTTGAAAAGATCCGTACAACTCTGTCTAAAAGGACAGGTAAGGATATTATCCTGCAAGTGGAACAGGATCCCGGCCTCATCGGGGGGATTGTTTCAAGAATAGGAGATCTGGTTCTGGACGGCAGCATCAAATCACAATTACTCAATATGAGAGAATCTTTAAAAAGGGGTGAGAGCATATAATGGAACTAAGAGCCGAAGAAATAAGTCAGATCATCAAAGAGCAGATTACGGATTACGACAAGAAAGTAGAGTTGAGCGAAACCGGGACCGTGTTGTCCGTGGGAGACGGTATCGCCAGGGTGTATGGTTTGGAGCAGGTCATGGCCCTGGAACTCGTTGAATTTCCGGGCGGCATTCTGGGTCTTGTGTTGAACCTTGAAGAGGATAACGTGGGTGTCGCCATCATGGGCGAAGACATTCACATCAAAGAAGGGGACATCGTTAAGCGAACCGGCAGAATCGCTCAGGTTCCGGTGGGTGAAGCGGTTGTCGGCCGCGTTGTTTCTGCGGTGGGCGAACCGATAGATGGCAAAGGGCCCATCGAGGCCAAAGAATTCAGAAGGGTCGAGATGGTGGCACCGGGTGTTATCCAGAGAAAGAGCGTCCACGAACCGTGTTACACCGGTCTAAAGGCCATTGATGCCATGACACCGGTGGGACGGGGGCAGCGCGAATTGATCATCGGCGACCGTCAGATTGGTAAAACCGCTGTTGCCGTCGATGCCATTCTCGCTCAAAAGGATACAGACATTTATTGTATTTACGTCGCGTGCGGCCAGAAAAAATCGACGGTTGCCCAGGTCCATGCGATTCTAGAAAAACACGGCGCTATGGAATACACAACCATTGTTGCCGCCTGCGCCAGCGATCCGGCGACGTTGCAGTATGTTGCACCGTATGCCGGTTGCGCCATGGGTGAATATTTCAGGGACAACAAACAGCACGCCTTGATCATTTATGACGATCTGTCCAAACAGGCTGCTGCGTATCGCCAGGTCTCTCTTCTTTTGAGACGGCCTCCTGGACGTGAGGCTTATCCGGGCGACATTTTCTACAATCACTCCCGCTTGCTTGAACGTGCCGCGAAACTGAACGATGAACTCGGCGCAGGGTCTTTGACCGCCCTTCCGATTATCGAAACCCAGGCCGGCGACGTTTCCGCCTATATCCCCACCAATGTTATTTCCATTACCGACGGGCAGATATATCTGGAACCCGCACTCTTTTTTGCCGGTGTTCGGCCGTCCATCAATGTGGGGTTGTCTGTTTCACGCGTCGGCGGCGCTGCTCAGGTGAAGGCCATGAAACAGGTGGCCGGTACGCTGCGGCTGGATATGGCGCAATATCGGGAGCTTGAAGCGTTTGCTGCTTTTGGAAG
>JBAUWG010000308.1:0-2189 GCA_049583675.1 Desulfobacterales bacterium
TTTAAAAACCTTCTAGATATCGGCGGAGGCTCCGGTGCTTATACCATTGCTTTTTTGAATAAAAATCCAAATCTCAACGCCGTTATCTTTGATCTTGAAGGCGTCATCCCCATAACAAAAGAAAAAATCGCCGAAACCGGCTTACAGGACAGGGTCCGTTTCTTGACAGGGAACTTTTACGAGGATGACCTTCCCGGCGGATGCGACCTTGCCCTGCTCTCGGCCATTATCCACCAGAATAGTCCTCAGCAGAATTTGGCGCTCTACCAAAAAATTTTCCATGCCCTCGTTCCCGGCGGGAAGCTGATCATTCGGGATCACATCATGGATGAATCTCGCACAAATCCTCCGGCCGGCGCGCTCTTTGCGTTGAACATGCTCGTCAACACTCCGGCCGGAGACACCTATACTTTCAATGAGGTCAAAGCCACGCTTCAAGCCGCCGGTTTTACGGAAATAAAACTCGCTTTATCCGGAAAAGAAATGGATAGTCTCGTAGAAGCAACAAAACCCGATCAAAAATAGTTCCCTTTCCTTTTCAAACATCGAGACTTCCGTACTCGGTTTATTGAATGAGTCGCTTCCGCATCGCCCTGAGCGCGAGGAACGTAAAGAAAATAAAAAAAACAGTTAAGTATCCAATACTGATTAATGGATCCACTTCGCAGGTTCCGATACTGAAAAGACGGGCCAGTTCGGCGAGATGATACAGCGGAAAAGCCAGCGCAGCAGGCTGTGCCCAACTCGGCAGGTTGGAAACAGGGAAAAATGTTCCGCTGAACAAAAACATCGGCGTAATAAACAGAAATATGGGAAGATTGAACATATCGATGGTCGGGGTTATCCCCGTAAAGAACATGCCGATGGCGCCGAAGGCCAATCCGCCGAAAAATGCCATCGGGATCAACAACAGTCCCATGGGAAATTGGACAAACCCCATCAGGCCGAGGACCACCAACATGATGGTTGCGGCGCCCGCCGATTTGGTGGCGCTCCAGGCGATTTCCGCGATGATGATCTCTTCCAGAGACAACGGCGTCGCCAGCATGCCGTCAAAGGTTTTTTGAAAATACATGCGGACAAACGACGCATAGGTCGTTTCGAAAAAGGCGTTCCACATAACGGCGGTGGCGATCAACGCGGGGGCGATAAAAGCCGTATATGAAAGATAGACGCCATCGTAATGCACCTTGTCGATCAAGCCGCTGAACCCCAGACCAAAGGCCAGAATATAAAAGAGCGGTTCAAAAAGCGGCGTCAGAAAATTCACCTTCCAGATTTTTTTATACACCACCAGGTTTCTTTTCCAGACTCTCAGAAATCGCCATGAAAATGCGGCAGGATCGATCATTCTCGAAGCTCCCTTCCTGTTAAGCGTAAAAAAACATCTTCCAGCGTGCTGCTCCGGTAAATACACTTTTCATTGCAGTATTGTCGGCGAATGGTGTCGTTCATTCCCTTTCTTTCGGGATCATACAATATCAGCCGCTTGCCGAGATCGTCATATTCGACGCCATGCTGTTTGATATATTCGATCAGGGCCTGATCCGGCCCTTCGATTTCGATGATAAGTTTTCCGGCATGCTGTTCGATCAGGCTTTCCGGACTGCCGTCCACCAGAATTTTGCCATGATCCAATATAACCAGGCGGTCACAAAGCTGGGTGGCTTCTTCCATGTAGTGGGTGGTGATCACCACCGTCAGACCGGATTTTTTAAGCTCTCCCAGTTTTTCCCAGACCTGATGCCGGGACTGGGGATCGAGCCCGGTGGTCGGCTCGTCCAGTATCAGAAGTTCCGGACGGTTGATCAGTGATCTTGCCAAAATCAATCGTCTGACCATCCCGCCGGACAATTCCATAACCTTGGCATCTTTTTTATGGCTCAGGGCAAAAAATTCGAGTAGTTCTACAGAACGTTCGACGGCCTCTTTTTTGGGAATGGAAAAGTATCCGGCGAACACGAGGAGATTTTGCTCTACACTCAAGTCCGGGTCCAAGGTGTTGTCCTGCTGACAAACACCGATTCTGGCTTTGATATTTCGATAGTCGGTGTTGATGTCCATGCCGAAGATACGCAGAATGCCGGTGGTCGGGGGCAAATATCCGTAGAGCATGCGAATCGTGGTGGTTTTGCCGGCGCCGTTGGGACCCAGCAGACCAAAAAATTCGCCTTTTCCCACAGTAAAAG
>JBAUWG010000309.1:0-6029 GCA_049583675.1 Desulfobacterales bacterium
ATATACTTGATTTTCGGACTGGTAATTTTCATAGCTTTGGCTGTTCTGACGGCTTTATGCGACAGAATATAGGAGACATTTAAATGATCTATGTGGCAGTAATTGTACTGGTACTGTGTATAGTATATCTCATATACGCCATCATCGACCCTGAACGTTTTTAGCGGAGAAAAATATGTCCATTTTCTTGATTACATTAATTCTCGGAGGCACTGCCCTGCTCTCTTGGCCTCTGAGCAAAGCCATGACGTGGGCGATGAATGCCCCCGAAAAAGAGAACGGATTTCGGTACGGCATTGAGTCGCTTTTTCAAAAACTTGGCGGCAAATTAATCGCCAAGGAACAAAACTGGAAACAGTACACTTTATCCCTTCTCTTGTTTAACGCCTTAATGTTTGCCGCCGCCTTTGCCGTCCTTTATTTGCAGCCGCTGCTGCCTCTCAATCCAGACGGTAAAGGCGCGATAGAACCCAGCCTTATCTTTCATACGGTGGCGTCGTTCACCACCAACACGAATTTTCAGCATTATTCGGGTGAGACGACCATGAGCTACTTTTCGCAGCTTTTCGGTTTGATGTGGCTGCAATTCGTATCGGCGGCTACCGGCATCGCCGCACTTGCTGCTCTGTCCAGAGGACTGGCGGGCAAGGTTGATTTCGGCAATTTTTACAGTGACCTAATGCGGGCAACCTTTCTCATTTTCCTGCCTTTGGCGACCATAAGTGCTGTAATCCTGGTTCTTGGCGGCGTCGTCATGACATTGCAAGGAGCAGCCGTTGCGACCACTCTTGAAGGTGCCGTGCAGACCATCGCCAGGGGACCGGTTGCCGCTTTTATGGCCATCAAGCAGTTGGGAACCAACGGGGGCGGTTGGTTCAACGCAAATTCGGCACACCCTTTCGAAAATCCTACTTTTTTCACCAATATAGTGGAGAGCATGTTCATCATACTGATTCCAATGGCTTGTGTTTGGATGTTCGGCCGGATCACCGGCCGGATGCGCCATGCGGTCATGGTTTTTAGTGTGATGGGTGTGATATTGGTCGCTATGCTCGGTTTTGCCAATTATTTTGAGAGCGCTCCTACCGCAGCCTTCAAAGGGCTTCCCATTGAGTCCTCCGGCAATCTGGAAGGCAAGGAGCTTCGCTTCGGGTCTTTTGCCGGGCCTACCTGGGCCGCGCTGACAACAGCCACAAGCAACGGTTCCGTGAATGCCATGCATGACAGCCTCAATCCCCTTGCCGGCCTCGTTCCCATGGTCGGGATGTGGTTCAACGTCACATTCGGCGGCGTGGGCGTTGGGTTCATCAATATGTTTATATACATCATCGTGGGTGTTTTTATCAGCGGCATGATGGTGGGCCGCACACCGGAATACCTGGGACGCAAGGTGGAAACGCGTGAAATGAAGTTCGCGCTGCTGGCGATTCTGGTTCATCCCTTATTCATTCTGGGCGGAACGGCCCTCTTCGCAGCATCATACTGGGGCACGCTATCGGTTCACAATCCCGGATTTCATGGGTTTTCCGAGATCCTTTACGAGTTCAGCTCCGAAGCAGCCAACAATGGTTCAGCCTTCGCGGGACTGCGCGACAACACGATGTCCTGGAATGTGGCGGGGGGCATTATCATGCTGCTCGCCCGCTTCATTCCGATCATCTTTCCATTGGCGATCGCAGGCTCTTTGGCCGCCAAGAAACCTACACCCGAGACGGCCGGTACGCTACGGACGGATACGTCGCTTTTCGGATTCGTTATCCTGGGTACAGTGATTCTGGTGGGTGCGCTGCTTTTTATGCCGGTGGCTGTTCTCGGACCGATCGCAGAGCATCTGACGGCAGCCGGTATGTAAAGGAACCTTTTTTTGCAATAGGAGAATGATATGAGCATAAAAAATACCGATTCCGAACAAGCGAAACTGCATCGCCGGAAAGCCCGTCGTGCATCCTTGTTCCAAAAAGACCTCGTAACGACCGCCGCGAGGCAAAGTGTGGTCATGTTGAATCCCATCATCATGGCCAGAAACCCCGTCATGTTCGTCGCCGAGATCGGCGCAGTGCTGACAATGATTGTGCTGGTTTTGGACCTGCTCCAGCGCCGTGAAACTTGGGCATACACCTTTATTGTAACAGTGATTCTATGGCTGACGGTCCTTTTTGCCAATTTCGCGGAAGCCCTGGCCGAAGCTCGCGGCAAGGCGCAGGCAGATACCTTGAAGCAAACCCGGAAAAAGACCAAGGCTCGAAAGGTGACCAATGGGACAGAAGAACAGGTCAACTCGGATGAATTGAGAGAAAGCGATATCGTACTGGTGGCCGCTGGCGAGGTTATTCCAAGTGATGGAGAGGTGATCGAGGGCGCTGCAAGTGTCGATGAATCTGCCATTACGGGCGAATCCGCGCCCGTCGTTCGGGAAGCCGGTGGTGACCGGTCGGGTGTCACCGGCGGTACACGCGTTCTTTCGGACCAGATCAAGATCCGAATCACAGCGGGTGCTGGCGAGTCGTTTCTCGACCGCATGATCGCCCTCGTCGAAGGCGCCGTCAGGCAGAAAACCCCCAACGAGCTTGCGCTGACCGTGACATTGGCCGGTCTTAGTCTCGCTTTCCTCATAGTCACCGGGACTCTGTGGCCCATTGGCCGTTTCTTCAAAGTGGAACTGCCGATTCCGACCTTGATCGCGCTTATGGTTTGCTTAATTCCAACGACCATCGGCGCTCTTTTAGCAGCCATCGGACTTGCCGGAATGGATCGCGCCCTCTCAGCCAACGTGCTGGCCAAAAGCGGCAAGGCGGTGGAACTGGCCGGCGATATCGACACATTACTCCTGGATAAGACCGGTACGATTACAATGGGCGACCGCCAGGCAACCGAATACCATCCATTGCCGGGTGTGACCAAAGATCAACTCGCGGAAGCGGCCATATTGTCATCCTTCGGTGATCAGACACCTGAAGGAAAATCCATCGTAAAGCTCGGAGAAGAGACGCTCGGGGCAAACGCGCCTCGCGAAGCCTCAGACGGCAAAATCATCCCGTTCACCGCAGAAACCCGATTGAGCGGCATTGACCTGCCTGACGATCGTTCTTACCGAAAGGGCGCATCGGATGCCATCCAAAAATACATTCGTGAACTTGGGGGCAAAATCCCTGTAACTTTGCAGACACTCGTGGAAAATGTGGCCCGCCAGGGCAGCACTCCCATCGCAGTCGCGCAGGGGAAAGACGCTCTCGGGGTGGTGGCGCTCTCCGATATACTGAAACCCGGCATCCAGGATCGATTCGCCCGGCTCCGCGCCATGGGACTTCGCGTCGTTATGGTGACGGGTGATAATTCGCTCACGGCCGCCGCCATTGCCCAGCAGGCGGGTGTGGATGATTATATCGCCGAGGCCAAGCCGGAGGACAAGCTCGAATATATCCGGAAGGAACAACGGGAGGGAAGACTCATTGCCATGATGGGAGATGGAACAAACGACGCTCCGGCGCTGGCCCAGGCAAATATCGGCATTGCCATGAACTCCGGAACCCAGGCGGCCAAAGAAGCTGGAAATATGGTAGATTTGGACAGTGATCCCACTAAACTGATCGAGGTTATCGAGATCGGAAAGCAATTGCTTATGACCCGAGGCGCCCTTACAACTTTTTCCATTGCCAATGATGTTGCCAAGTACTTCGCCATCATTCCTGCCATGTTCATGCTGGCCATTCCGCAACTTGCGGCCCTCAATATCATGGGACTTGCAACACCTCAAAGTGCGATACTCTCGGCGCTGATTTTTAATGCCGTCATCATCCCGCTGCTCATTCCCATAGCCATCAAGGGAGTAAAATACCGGCCCATGGGAGCGGACGGCATCCTGCGGCGCAACCTTCTGGTTTACGGATTGGGCGGCGTGATCGCTCCTTTCGTCGGCATCAAGCTGATCGACATGGCCTTGAGTTTAACCAGAGTTTTATAGGAGGGATTATGAACGCTCCCGTCGGAAAGGTTGGAATTTTCACTCAGATACTGGTATCTATTCGTATTGTGCTGATCACCATGGTAATTTGCAGTTTTCTTTATCCGTTGGTGGTCCTCGGGGTCGGCCAGGCATTGGCGCCATATACGGCGAACGGGTCGCTGATCCGTAATGGACAGGGCAAAATAATCGGCAGCCGGTTTCTGGCGCAGGGATTTTCGCGCCCCGAATATTTTTGGCCCAGGCCTTCGGCTGTGAAATATAACGCTTCGGCATCCGGCGGCAGCAACTTGTCTCCGACAAACCCTGAGCTTCGTTCCCGGGCAAAGGCCATCATTAAAAAGTTAGGAGGGACCATAGAGAAGAAGGTTCCCGCCGATCTTGTGACGACATCGGGAAGCGGTCTAGATCCACATATAACTTTGAGTGCAGCTGAATACCAAGCGCAAAGGGTTGCTTCGGCCCGAGGTTTGCCCGTTAACACCGTAATGGGAATTCTTGCCAGGTACGCCAAACGGCCATCCGGCCCATTTACTCCTGAACCGGTGGTGAATGTGTTGCTGGTCAATATCGCATTGGATAGATTAGGCAAATGACATGGACGAGAGTCGCGCTGATAGTTTTTTACGTCTGATTCGCCGGTCGCAGCGAGGCAGGTTGAAGATCTACCTGGGCTATGCAGCCGGCGTAGGCAAGACCTACCAGATGCTTCTCGAGGCACACCGCCTCAAGGAGGATGGGATCGATATTGCCGTTGGTCTGGTGGAAACCCATGGGAGGGCGGAAACCGAGGCATTATTGGCAGGACTGCCGTTGATTCCCCGCCGAAAAATCACTTATCGCGGAATCGTGATCGAAGAAATGGATCTCGACGCCGTTCTATCGCACCGCCCAAGTGTGGTACTCGTCGATGAACTCGCCCATACCAATGTCCCGGGAAGCAAAAATGCCAAGCGCTATCAGGATGTGGAAGAGATACTCTCAGCGGGTATCCATGTCATTTCCACCATGAACATTCAGCACCTGGAAAGCCTGTATGAAACCGTCGAACGTGCTACCAGTGTCAAAGTACGGGAACGAATTCCAGACCTTGTTGTTTTACAGGCCGATCAACTGGTCAACGTAGATATCACCACCGAAGACCTGCGCCGTCGTTTGAAGGAGGGAAAAGTCTATACCACAGAGCGTATCGAAATTGCCCTGGATCATTTTTTCAAGGCGACAAACCTCGAGCAGTTGCGTGAACTTACTTTAAGGGAGTTAGCCGCTCAAATCGATTCACGGCGGCGCGACCCTCTTGCCGAAGATGTTCCCTCCAGTCCGGATCAGGTCATGGTCGCTTTAAGTTCTCGGGGACCGAACAGTGAGGCGCTTTTGCGTTATGCTTCCCGCCTGGCCGGACGCTTGAATCGGAACTGGTATGCCGTGTACGTGCAGACATCTCGGGAAAATCCCACAGTCATCGATGCGGCCACTCAAAGGATACTCTCCAATACTCTGACGCTTGCTCAACAGCTTGGGGCTACCGTTTTTACCTATAAAGGCGATGATATCGTGAAGACCCTCTTGCAGTTCGCCAAGGAATATCGCGTCGGGCATATCGTCATTGGCACTCCGGGAAGAAAGCTGCCTTTCTGGCGGCGGCTGAAGGGTGAGGTCAGCATTGTTGATCGACTCATTACCGAAGGAAAAGATGTCACTATCGTCGTCCTTGATACCAAGGCAATACCCAAGGAGTTGCCGGCTATGAAGATGACCCGGCGGACGGAAAAAACACATCGAAGAAGAGAAGAAAAAAGCGATCTGATTTTGAGAAGCAGCGATGTTCTGTCCAATACCGGCGTTCGCATTTGGGATGAACCCATTGAAAAAGAGGAGGCGATAAAACAGCTGCTGGATACCTGTTGCAGTGAAAGTCCAGATCGTAAAGCGTCCGCATGGGCGTCTGTTATAGAGCGTGAACAGCAAGGAAAGACTTTTGTTGGCAAGGATGTAGAGATTCCTCATGCGCAGATTACTGGCCTTCAAAACCCCATGGTTGCTCTTGGCGTCGGGAGATCTGGCATCC
>JBAUWG010000310.1:0-19607 GCA_049583675.1 Desulfobacterales bacterium
GGATAGGTTCCGCTTTAACACCCATATTCCATCATTCCAATATTCCATTATTCCATGTAAGTAATATAAAATTCGGAAACTTTTAAAAAATCTTCAATCTCAAATCAATCATTAAATTTTCGAGATATTATGTAAATCGGCGAACAATCAGCGGACGCTGAAGCATTTTTTCGTAAAGCTCAATATACTGCCGGGCCGTAACATCATGAGTGAACGTAGCGGCGCTTTCCGTCATAATGCGTTCGATTTGACGGGCTTTGGTTTTTCCCGGAAGTTTGTAAAATTTCATGGCCTCCTGAATCGCCCAAAAAAAGCCGGCGCTGTCATAGGTTTTAAAGATGAAGCCGTTTCCTGAATTTTTCTTCACGTCGATATGATCGACCGTATCATGTAGGCCCCCTGTGTCATGGACAACAGGCAAAGCACCGTAAATGGCGCCGATCATCTGTGGCAGACCGCAAGGCTCAAACAAAGAAGGCATCAGCACAAAATCGGAAGCGCCATAGGCCAGGTGTTCCAATTTCTCGTCAAAATCGTATATGGCCACTCGACCGTACAATTCATGATGATTGACGATATCTCTAAAATATTTTTGAAAATCACCGTTGGCCACAAAAACAACTTGAAGATGCTCGGCCCAGTATGCAGACACCACTCGATAGAGGATTTCCGCCAGCAGTTGGCATCCCTTTTGTTTGTTGTCCAGACGCGACGGCCAAAAAAATATGGGAGCCTTGTCGTCCTCTATCAGGCCCAATTTTCTCTGTAGATGCCGTTTATTCTCCTTTTTTCCCTCGGAATGATCTTTCGCGTTGTACTGACGGCAAAGCTCTTGATCCTTTGAGGGATTAAAGCCGGGGTCCGGTGCGTTGAGGATGCCTGTTGCACAGTCGGCATACCATTTGTTGGTGAGTTCTTGCCTGAGCGGCGGCTCGACAAAATCGTGTCGTCCTTCAACGATCTCCTTTAGAAAGGTTGGGCTGACCGTATTGACAAAATGGGCCGCAAATACGCCGCTCGCCAAAAAATCCACCGGATTGGTTTCCCGCGCTTTTTCGTATTCGTCGGCATAATTCAAATAGTATAAATGCTGCCAGAAATATGCTGCATCGACCCCACGATCTTCGATAGAGGAGAGCGGGGCTTTAACGGTATGAATATTGTGAATGGTGAAAAGGCACGGAATCCCTCCTTCTCGGGATAAAGCCGGGATGAGACCGGTCATCCAGTCGTTGCAATGAATCAGATCCGGCTGCACGCGAGGAATGATGTTATTGATGACCTCCCTTTGAAAAGCCAATGAAAGCTTGATGTTTTCCCCGCCATAATCGGAATAAACCCGATTCAGATAAAAAAATGCGCGATCTTCAGCCAAATGTATCCTATCATCCGGCATAACGCGATGAAGCGCTCTCAACTCTTTTTCAAGAAAAGACGCAAGACGGTCTCTGAATATGGCCCGATAATCGGGAAGCGCCACATGAACGTCGGCGCCATGATCAAAAAGGGCCTTGATCAGAGCCGCTGAAACATCGGCCAATCCGCCGGCCTTGGCCGTGAGAAAGTTGGCCATGCTGCCCATGCGATCGGGCAGGTAGGTGACTTCAGGAGTGACGATCAGTATCCGGGGATTTGCCATTTTTCAATCCCTATTATTTTGTGGTTATTTTAAGCATCACGCCCAGGTAATGCGTCCGGGAGCGAATTTAATCCGGTCATCCCCGCGGGGAACAGCCCTAACGGTAAACCCGTACCGGCCTGAAGCGTTGCAGACGATGCTGCACGTATAAAGATACGTTCCGTTTCCTTTATCTTCTTTAACGGTCATTTCTTTAAAATGACTTTGAGAAATAGTATCCACCGCTTTCATCGGCCCGTAATAGAGCTCTATGCTGACCTCATCCGGTCGAAGTTTCCCGAGCGTTGCGACTGCCGTCACCGAAAAAGTGTCCCCCACCCGATATGCACCGTTTGTTTGTCCAACAGGAGATTCGATTTTAATATTGCCCCACAATTCTCCGAGTCGTTTATATTGTGTCGACAACACGACGGCTTCTTTGGCGTTGTCCGAAGTCAAAGACTCAAGACGTTTCGCAGCAGGCACGTAAAAAAGCGTTTCATATTTAGATACCATGGCATGGGTACAAAATTGTTGTATCGCCATCTTCATGGAATTTTTCATCATTTTTAGCCAACGCGTCGGTATATCGCCATTCTTCCTTTCGTAAAAACAGGGGATCACCTCATTTTCCAGAACATTATAAAGCGCCTGGCTTTCCACCGAATCCTGATAGGCCGGATCCGTATACTCCTCGCCGTTGCCGATACGCCACCCCCTTTCTTCAGCATATCCTTCACACCACCATCCATCAAGGATGCTGACATTGAGGACGCCGTTGGCGGCTGCTTTCATGCCGGAGGTACCGCACGCCTCAAAGGGGCGTCTGGGCGTGTTCAGCCACACATCCGCACCCTGAACCAAATTCCTGGCAATGTTGATGTCGTAATCTTCGATAAAAGCGATTCTGGAACGCACTTTTTTTCTGCGGGCAAACTCAATAATACGCTTGATCAACTCCTTGCCCTCATTATCTCTGGGATGGGCTTTCCCGGCAAAAATAAACTGAACCGGCTGATTTTTCGACGCAATAAGGGCTTCTAGCCGATCAGGATCCCTGAGCAGAAGATAAGCGCGCTTGTACGTTGCAAATCGACGGGCGAACACAATAGTCAGTATATCCTGATCCAGCACCGATTCTGCATCTTTCATCATTTCCCTGGGAGCATTTCGACGGCTGTACTGCTTTATCATCAAGGTTCTGCAGGTTCGAATCAGGCGGCTCCGGCTCATCTCGTGAGCCCGCCACAACTCCTCATCATAAATATCATCAATTCGATGGGTCGATTCCGGATTCGGTGCGTGTAGATACCATTCAGGGCCCAGGTATCTTTCAAACAGCAAGGCATTTTCGATGGAAATCCAAGATGGAATATGTATCCCGTTGGTGATATGGGTGATAGGGATCTCGTCTTCAGGAATACCCTCCCAGACATGCGACCACATCCGTCGGGCCACCTTTCCGTGCAATTCACTGACGCCGTTAATGTATTGGGTCATGCGAAGACCCAGAACAAACATGGAAAGCGGCGCATCTGATCCGGATTTCATCGCCTGTCCCCATGATATCATTTCATCGACTGTCACGCCCAATCGATGCGCCAGGGGCTCAAGATACGGTTTTACAAGATCTTTGGGGAATTCGTCATGTCCGGCAGCCACAGGGGTATGGGTGGTCAAGATCGTTGTTCGGGACACAATCTCTTCGGCGGTTTTCAGATCGATTTTGTATCTCGACATCGTTTGCCAAAGCCGTTCCAATGTGGCAAAAGCGCAATGACCTTCATTCAAATGGCACACCACAGGGAAAATATCCATGGCTTCCAGACAGCGCATCCCTCCGATTCCCAAAAGCACTTCCTGCGCCAGCCTTGTTTTTTGATCTCCGGCATACAGCCGTGATGTAATGTCTCGAATTTCCGGAGAATTATCCGGCAAATTGGTATCAAGGAGATAGAGCGGAACACGCCCGACCATGAGTTTCCATACGGCAGCCCGAATCTCGCCCGTAGGCCCGGAGACAGATACGGCGACCTCTTTACCCGAACGATCCTTCGCCCGCTTCACGGGTAGATGATAGATGTCGGTTGCGGGATAATCTTCCTGCTGCCATCCATCCGGATCAAGAAACTGATGAAAATAACCCTGATGATATAAGATCCCCACTCCGATTAACGGAAGCCTCTGATCAGAAACCGCTTTTAAATGATCGCCGGCCAGTACACCAAGACCACCGGCAAAGATGGGCACGCTTTCGTGAATGCCGTATTCCATGGAAAAATAGGCAATGGTGCCATTTTGCCCGTACGGCGAATTGCTGCGATCCACCGGAGATAAAACTTCTGCGACAAACCGTTCTCTCACGCGTTCCTGATGGGCGAGAAAGCTTTGGTCCTCGGCCAGTTTTTGCAGTTGCTCTTGAGGAATCAATGTTGAAAAAACAATAGGATTCCGTCCGGATTGCTCCCATAACCTGGGATTTATGCGTCGGAACAGCTCAATAGCGTCCAGGCGCCAGCACCACCAAAGGTTGCGTGCCAAAACCTGGAGAAAAGAAAGCGGTTCGGGAACAGCTGGAAATACCTGAAAGGTTTGTATATGACTCATATTCACCTACCCTTGTGTCGGGTTATTTGCTTATTCGGAAAAAATTAAACACACCTGAGGCGAACCCTTGCTGTGAAACCTTTGCAAGGGTCTCGCTGTGGGTTCACGTGGTTTGAAAAAAAACACTCCATGTAGCGGCTGTTTAGAAAAACACTCCGACCCCTCAATTCAATAATTACTAAATCATTGTTCGATAGTCAATTCAAAGATGCAAGCAGTTTCCAAACCCGGACGATCTCACTGGCGCCCCAAGCCTGGGCATCGCACCCCCGCGGCCGATGCGGAAAATCTCCGTCCAGAATTTCAGGCACATGACCGATGCAACCCATGGAAACGAGCCCGGCACTGCTTGTCAGCCAGCCGAGTGCCGTCTTTTTCCCTTTTTTGCCATATGCTTTTATCCAGGCTTCACAATAGCTGGGAAACATCCATGTCCAGGCCGTGCCGTTATGATAAGCCGGTTTTCGCTTTGTATCCTCATCACCGGCATATTTGCCCTGGTAAGGATGGTGTGGATCATTGATGGTTTTCCCCCGGTGCTCGATGACCAGCGGACGCCGAACAGGCCGATCGGCAAGACTCCTTATCGCACCCGGAATTAAAAGTTCCTCGCATGCGGCCACAATCTTTCGGCATACATTTAGATCGGACACCGCCCCAAGGGTCACGGCATAAAGCTGGTTCGGTCGCAATGCATCGTCAGGCTGTGCCTGTCCGGCCGGAATTCCCGGACCGGCGTGGAGGCAATCGGACAGATATCCTTCATTTTTAAGAAAATACAATTCAACAATGGAGGATTGGACCTTTGACGCCCTGAGTTCCCATTTTGAGCGTTCATCCGGGTCGTCGATTTCGGCCAGAAAAGAGAGCGCCGCATACCACAGCGCCTGTATTTCAATGGGGTATCCCTCACGGGGTGTTCCGGCCGGGTAGTTGGTATCCATCCAGGTAAAGTGGGACGGACTGAAGATAAGACCCGATTCCGAGTCCATTCGGATGCCGTTGGGCGTTCCGGCCATGTATGCATGAGCGATGGAGAATAGAATCTCGCGAACGGTCCGGTCGCCGCATGCGATATCAAGAAATGCGTCATTTCCTTCAGCTTTCAAAAGCGCCTCACAGGCCGCAAAATACCAAAGAGGGGCATCGGAAGTGTCCCTGTTGCCGGCATTTTCCCCTTGAATCATGTTGGGAATCGTCCCGTCTTTTTCATATCGGCCGAACAGCTTAAGAATGTCCCCGGCCGTTTTTGTCTTTCCCGCTGCGATCAATCCGCGAACAAAGATCAACGCATCTCGGCCCCAGTCTAAAAACCAGGGGTACCCCGCGATGACCGTATGCAGCGCACCTCGATGCACGGTATAATTATTCAAGGCATTTTCCAAAACATCGATCAATTTAAGGAACTTGGTTTTTTTTATATCGGACAACTCTCTGTCTTTTTGTTTCGATATAATGATTCCGCGATCCACTTTTTTCCTGTCCGAAATTCGTGCATACAGCATCGCAGACCCATCGCCGGTTAGAGACGTGTGAAAATAACCGGGACTGAAAAGGTCCGAATCCGGATCAAGACCCCGCTCGGCCTCTTTGGGTCGATACACCATATAATGCCATTCAGGCTCGCTTACAAAAGCCCCGTCAAACATCCGCAGGTTCAGACAATGGCCCTGGTCCGGCGTAAAAGTGAAGCCGTCGGGCCCTGAATCCACGGCATTCGGCCAAGTGCTTTCAGGCCCCTGGTAGGCTTTTGTGGTATCATGAAAATTTCGGTTTTCAATGTCCGGCCTTAAAATGAGTCGAACCGGTTCAAGATCGGGAAGCTGCCCTTTTCGCCCTTTGGATGGTTCGCGCCTAAAAATCATGCGCGTACCATTCTCTCCGGAGATCATTTCCACTTGAACAGATAAAAAAACATGCTGACCCTGACCGGTAGGTACCTGAAATCGCCATATCCCTTTTGAGCCTGAATCAGAATCATAAGAAACAAAACAATCGTCACAGATCTCTTGGGAATAGTCCTGAAACACCAACCATGCCCGGCAGCGAGTGAACATGATCCATCGATCTTCGGGAAATTCGGGGTCCATATTTGCTGCCAACAGCGCATCATAACGGCTGGAAAGAGCGCCCCAGGAAACCGGGACTCGAAGCATACCGCCCCGGTTGTTGGTTCCGAGCAAAAGAAGATCGCGATCAGAAAGAGCGTCCCGGTAAAAGATTCGTTTGACGGTGGCAGCCTTTGCCCCTGGAAGATAAAGAAGAAGGCTTTCGACATGTTGCGTTTTTCCAGGGGTGTAAACCGATATCTTCAACTTACAAGAATATGGATTTCCGGATACCGGAACAGGGGGAAAAAGCGCAAAAAAGGATCCGTCTGAGCGAGGCAGACTCTCCTCCTGAAAAAGACATTGGTTTTCATCCATAATCCGGGAACGAAAACCGGTATCTGAAAGGAGCAGCAGGAAATGATCCGGCGGCACCATAACTTCCCGGTGTTTGTCTCTGGGCCACTGCCAGGTAATCACCCTCGGTTCATCACTAAAAGGGTTGAGGCTTCGACAGTATTCCAAAGGATTCTCCGCGAGATTACGGGCCATTGCATCAGGGTCCAATGCCTCAGCACCCTTTAAGTTTTTGTAAACACGATGGATATCCAGGGCCTTTGCCCTCAATTGCTGTCTTTCTATCCGTTCCGGGAAACGCGCTATCCGAGATTCTGCGTTGAGGATAAGATCCATGTCGCCGGGATCATCGGTCAGACAAAGGACCTGTCCGGGAGCAAGGGACAAGGATTGTTGTTCATGAGATTCGGCCGGCATCACCTTCTCTCCGGAAATGAGATCCACCAAAGACGACCCCGTCATACCCGATTTGCCTGAATCCCAGATCGCCCGTGTCTCCTTGTCATCATCAAGATTTATCACGATGAGCAGCTTCCTTCCTGAAGGCAAATGATGTCGCAACAGCACCAAGTGATTTCCGTCGCCGTTTTGAAGCATTCTCAAGTCGGCACGGTCCTGAAAAACCGGATGGTTTTTCAAAAGGGTGTTGAGACGGCGGATATGGTCGACCTGGTTCGTCTTTGCACCCCAGTTCAGGGAAGGCGCTCCGTGGACATAGATTCTTTCAGTGGCATACCATTCCACACCGTTGGCAAAACCGAATCCTCCCTGTGAACTGCAAAGAGCGCACAGAGCGGTGCGCATCCGGGCATAGGTCTTGGACCGCTGGGCAAGACGCTGGTTGTCGTGAGTTTCGGCGAAATGAATGGCAATCCCGTCACTTTCGGATATTTGCTTGGCTTCCGGCAAATACGATTCGATCTGACCGCGGTCATAGTTTTGAAACAGCTCAGAATACGTCCAGTTGAAATTGGCCCGGTTTAGGATGTCGCGAGACACGGATATTTTTCCGCCAAGTCCCTCCAAAAGAAAAATCGTGTCCGGATATTGATTCCGGACTCTGGCCACAATATATTGCCATGCGGAGACCGGTATCATGTATCCCGCGTCACAACGAAATCCATCCACACCCCTGCGGCACCAGGTAATAAAAACGTCTGCCATATATTGCCACAGGTCCTTTTGGGTATAATCGAGCCGTGTCAGGTCGGCCCATACCACTCCCCAGGCACCGGGCATTTCAATATGGCCTTCAGGGTTCCGGACCAGCCATTGCGAATGGGTCTCATGGAGACCGGCAGCCCAGCCCGTATGGTTGATGGCGATGTCGATGAGTATCTTCGCTTGACGCTCATGGATCGCATCCACCAGCTCGATAAATTGTTCCAAAGGTGTGGCCCGGGTATCAAATTCCGCCAATGCAGAATCAACGGCAGTAAAACTGAGAGCGGCATATGGACTCCCGAAACGGCCCATTCGGGCATATGTGGTGGGCGTGGGATGGATTGGAAGTAATTGTAAGATCCGGCATCCCAACTCGCCGATGATGAAATCGAGTTCTCGAATCAGATCGCGAAAGGTGCCTGAAGGTGGAATAACCGTATAACCGTTCTTATCCAGATTCTCAATCAAATCTGTGTCCGCATTCCGGAAAAAATCACCACTTTTGTTTGGACCAAACTGACGGACAAAAGCATTGTAAATGATGTTTGCACAGCATGTATCCGCAGGTTCTACATTGATCGACACATTCGATCCTTCCGGCCATACCGGCCGTGTCTCTCCTCTGGGCAAAAAGAAACATTTGGCCTCAAAATGTCCGACTTCACAAAGAGGAACCCAAATTTTAAAATTAAGATCGTCAGTTCGCTGCATGGGAAGGTCAAACCAATCTCCGCCAAGAAGCGGCTGGTTCTCATGCACCTCTTTGATGATCTCTTTTCTGGCGACTTCTGCATGTCCAATATTCGTTCGAAGCCATGCATTCCCTTTTTGAGGATGAGAAAGAGAAATCGTGAACAAAAGGGTATCACCCCGAAACATCAGAGCGCGGGTTCCGGAGGCAGGATGCTGAATGACCGGATGTGGGTGTTCCATAAGGTTGTATTTTTTTAAATATGAGGTTTTAATGAATTCGCAAAAAGTCGAATCCGTTTGGTATTTGGTGGTTTAATTAAATTTTATGCTGTAATACCTAAATCTTAGATTGTCAAACACTAACCACTCTCGTAATGAGGTCGCTTTTTGACTTTTTTGAGATGGCTTTTAATATAATTCACTGGCAATCGCGTGTCAAAAAAAAAGGCGTTACGATGGATAGTCTCGGCGAGCGATAACGCAAATACCGGCGGGTTTAAGTGAACGAAGTGATTTTAGAATTCATCCGCAATATACTGCCGATCGCTCAACAGGGCAGATATTCTCTGTCTGAGTTCTTTCCCTGCTCTGTGGCTGTTAACCACGTATCCATCAGCCAGGGAAAGCTGGGGATATTTCGTGCGGGGCTTATGAATAGTCACGATCAACACGGGGAGGTTTGGATTTCTGCTTTTTATTTCTTTTAAAACATCCAATGCAAAAAATCCGTGCTTCAGATATTGATTCAGCAAAACAATATGGGGCTCGAAGGATGAAATATTTTCCGTCACCGCTTCGATATTATCCGTTGCAAATATATTATGTCCCTCACCGGTCAAGCCTTCCCGGCAAAGATCCTTTATCCATGCCTGATCGTCAACAATAAGGATATTTGCCATTTTTATCTCCGGAATCGAGAATCTGCCGGCCCCTGCCTATAAGTCTAGCCGGCGGCTTTTAATAGTACTCCATGTACTTAACGCCGAAACCGAAATGATTGGCCCTTTCACCACCGATATCTTTCGACCATTTTACGCGAGCAACGGATACGGTTCGCAGTCCGTCGTAACGTTCGGGATCAGAAGCGTCAAACTGACAATCGTTCATTTGAAAATAAATATTGGCACCCTCTTTCAACAATACCTCAGACTCGAAGTACATCCCATCCTTACTGTAGTTGAGCATTTTGGCACGAAACATCTTTTCTTTATTAAAACAGCTCAATGCAATGGATGCCTCACATCTGTGTCGTTTATCGGTTCTTTTTTCCATAAGCCTTTAAATCTCCCTTGATACGACGTTTCTAACAACCGATTTTCATCGTTCTAAGATTTATGAGCTCAATGTAAAATAGATTTACTCATTTCCTTTACAATTTCGTCATCAAGGTACAAAAGGATGAGTTCCAACGTAAAATTATCCAAGATATATTCCTTCCAACCAAGCCTTTTCAGTGCTTTCTTCACATCTGAATGGTTAAAATAATAGCAGCCTCCGGTGACATTGGATACATCTTTAATCAGACGCATGATCTCAACAGGTGCTAGCCCTCTGTCTTGCAATCTTCCGGATATCTTATCCTTTATGTTTATCACGAGAGCTCCCATTTGATCATGAGTGCTTGATTTGATAAGTGAAAACAGATAACCGCCTTATGTTCCATAAAAAGAGGTTCGTATTTTAAAAAAGGGATATTGCCTTAATTTTCTTTTTATCAACTTGTAATTCAATTTGTCTATAGAGAGGATGGTTCATTTTAATAGGAAAAATTCCTACCAATTGGGATCATATCCTAATCATGGAATTGACTATTGACTTCTCTTTTTTAATTTTTTATTGATATCCGATTGATATTCGAATATGAAATAGTTTTTAGCAATTTTTAGGTGCGGTCGTTTATCCTGTATATTGTAGGCGAAAAGGAGCCATGAGCATGACACTGACGAAAGCTCAAATCATTGAAAAAATCAGCAACAATGACGGATTCACAAAGAAAAAATCCATTGAAATCGTGGAAACGCTGGTGGATGTTATCAAAAATGCACTAGAATCCGGCGAAGATGTGTTGATCAGCGGATTTGGCAAATTCTGTGTTAAGGAAAAACATGCTCGCAGGGGCAGAAATCCAGCGACGGGTGAAGATATGACGCTTGAAGAAAGAAAGGTCGTCACTTTTAAATGCTCCGCAGAGTTGAGGGACATGATTAACCGATAGTCAACAGCCGTTATCATCGAAAATGCCCCAGCCGTTGAAACTGCGACCATGTCCATACGCTTCATGCGGTTTGCATAAGAGAATATATCCGGTTGTCAAAGACAATAAGAGATTTCTGAATTATACCGCCAAATTTAGCACCATTGATTCTCAGCATCCCATCGATATCATGAGATCCCGATAAAATTTGGCTGCCCATTGAACCTGGTTGAAAGAAACCGATTCCTCGGGCGCGTGCGCCATTTGCAACTGACCCGGACCGAGTAAAATAGGTTTCACCCCTGAGATCCATAATCAATCGGCGTCGGAATGACTTGAAAAAACATCGATCCAATTTTATAAATGAAAATAATTACCATATAAAATGGATTCGAAAAATAAACAACGAGGAAATACCCTGTGAAGCCAAAAGTCGGCGTCGCCGTTATTGTAATCAACGATTCAAGGGTTCTTCTTGGAAAACGGGTGAATTCACACGGATCCGGCACTTGGCAGTTTCCGGGCGGCCATTTGGAATTTGGTGAGCCGATAGAAGATTGCGCTAAAAGAGAACTTTATGAAGAAACGGGGTTAACCATACGAAATATCAGATTGGGGCCATATACCAATGATATCTTCGAGTCCGAACAAAAACATTATATCACGCTGTTTGTCATTGCAGATTACGATTCGGGCGTATTAACCGTCAAAGAACCGGAAAAATGTGAAAAATGGGATTGGTTTAAATGGTTACAATTGCCGGAACCCAAATTTTTGCCGATTCAAAATTTGATCAAACAGAACTTTAATTTAGAAGATTGGATAACCCATAAATAAGGAGCCGAGTATGAAGATATTTCTATATGCCATCAGTCTTCTTTGTATTGCAACCGGATGCTGTACAATTCTTTACACCAGTGAAACCAGACATTTTATAAAGCGGTTCTTTAACGAAGTTAACCGAAAAATTCTTTCGGTTTTTGAAGTTGCGATGGGCGTTTTACTTTTAGTTTCTGCTGTTGCCAGCCAACAGCCGTGGTTTATCCGATTGATCGGATTACTGGCGATTATCGAGGGAGCGCTTATTTTTCTGCTCCCCATAAACCTGTATGATGAACTGATAAAATGGTATATGGATTCGGCATCAGATCAAACTTACAGGCTGTTCGGCATTTTGTCGTTGATCCTTGGCAGTGCGATGCTGTCCTGGGTACTGTAGGCGCACAGGAAGCCTTTTGGAAGTCACTGTTTTATCAAAATATATTATAGGGAGGTAACCATATGGGATTGCTGACCGTAGATCAAGAATTGTGTCGGCGTGATGGTATTTGTGCTGAAGTTTGTCCTGTAGGAATCATTGAGTTTAAAGACAAAGATGCCTTCCCCACCCTTATTGACGGCGGAGATAAGCTGTGCATCAGGTGCGGACATTGTGTGGCGGTCTGCCCTCACGGTGCCATGACCCATGCCATTATGAAACCAGAAGAATGCTTATCCATCAATGATGACTGGTTATTACGTCCGGAACAGGTCGAGCAACTTTTGCGCTACAGAAGGTCCATAAGAAATTACAAAAAAAAACAAGTTGATCGAGAGGTGCTGACGAATCTGATGCATATCGCCGGATTTGCACCCTCCGGACATAACTTCCAGCCCGTCAGATGGCTGGTCATTTATGACTGGGATGAGGTCCGGAAGATCGCGGGATTGGTTATCGATTGGATGCGCCACTTAATCAAGGAAGATTCTCCGCTTGTCGCTGCAATGCACCTGGATCGGGTTATTTCTTTTTATGATAGGGGACATGATCCCATATGCAGGAATGCGCCCCATATTATCGTCACTTACGCCCAAAAAGAGGATCGAACAGCCCAGACGGCCTGCACTATTGCCTTGACATACTTGGAACTGGCTGCTTTGTCTTATGATCTTGGTACATGTTGGGCGGGCTACTTTAATGCTGCAGCATCCTTCTGGCCGCCAATGCAACAAGAATTGGGACTTCCTGAAGGAAATATTTGCTTCGGCGCAATGATGGTAGGATATCCGAAATTCAAATATCAAAGAATGCCGCTTAGAAATAAGCGTTCGATCATTTGGCGTTAAGCACGCTGATTTGATAATATTGAACTGATCTTTCAACACCGCCGGCCTGGTTATCTCCAAGGTTCATTCACCCTGACCCTGTGGGGCCCTCATTGGGATATCTTTTATAACCCACATATTTTCTTGACAAATCACACTATCATTGTTTAAAATTCACCTAACTTGTTAAACTTTCAATGTTTATCTAAAAGGAGTCTTCAATCATGACACTGACAAAAATTCAGATCGTAGAATCCATCCAGAATCAGACCGGTTTTCCCAAGAATAAGTCGTCAGAAATTGTAGAAACCCTTCTTGAAATCATCAAAAGAACACTGGCTGCCGGTGAGGATGTACTGGTATCAGGGTTTGGCAAATTTTGTGTTAAGGAAAAAAGGGAACGCAAAGGCAGGAATCCCGCCACCGGTAAGGATTTGATGCTCAAACCAAGGAAGATCGTTACTTTCAAGTGCTCAGGGAAATTGAGGGACAAGATTAATTGATTGATCTTTTAAAATGTTTTTTTATGCTGGGAGGTCTCTGGTTCCTTTTGCCACTTTTCGATCATATCACAAAGCTCTCTCGGGTTAACCGGTTTACAGAGATAATCATCCATGCCGGCGTCCAGACATCTCTCGCGATCTCCCTGTATGGCATGAGCCGTCATGGCAATAATAGGTATGTTGTGGTCGAGCACTTTCGATGCCGGATTCCGGATTTCTCCGGTTGCCTCGTAACCGTCCATCTCCGGCATCTGGCAGTCCATCAATACGATATCGTAAGGTATGTCTTCCAGAGATTTTACCGCCTCTTTACCATTGGCAGCCGCATCGACATTATACCCGAATCTCCTTAAAATGTTCAACGCCACCTTCTGGTTCGTCATATTATCCTCGACCAGCAAAATGCGGAGTTTGTGCGTTTTGTCTTCGGCAACGGCGTAACGTGTATCGGTCATTGCCGGCTGGTTCTTTGGCGATTCTGCCGTCGCACCGGTCACCGTGGCCAGACAATCATAGAGTTGGGACTGTTTGATCGGCTTGTTCAAACACGCGGCAAAACCAGCCTGTTCAATTCGTTTGGCATCACTCGGCCGGCCCATTGATGTCAACAGAACGAGTATCGTGTTTTTCAGATCCGGATCTTGTTTGATCCTGTGTCCTAGAGTTTCTCCATCCATCCCCGGCATCTGCATGTCAATAATGGCGATCTCGCAAGGATCTTTATCGGCCTTGGCAAGCCTGAGCGTCTCTAGGGCCTGCGCGCCGTTTGCAGCTTCTTTATACCGGCATCCCCACAAGGTCAGCTGTTCTTTTAAGACAAACCGATTCGTCGCATTGTCATCCACTATCAGGATATGTTTCTTTCTGATATCCTCGGGCACCCTGATTTTTTCTGTGTTCCATTCGGGCTGTTTTTCAAAGATTGCCGTAAACCAAAATGTAGCGCCTTTCCCTTCTCTGCTTTTCACCCCAATCCGACCGCCCATCAATTCTGTAAGCTGCCTTGATATGGCCAGCCCCAAACCTGTTCCGCCGAACTTTCGGGTTGTGGAGCTGTCAACCTGGGAGAAGGATTTGAAAAGTCGATCCATATCCATCGGGAGGATGCCTATCCCGGTATCGGATACGCTAAAACGGATGGTGACGTGGGTCGCATCCTCGTCATCGAGGGAAACCCGAATCGTGACTTCGCCTTCATTCGTAAACTTGATCGCATTTCCCACAAGATTGACCAGTATCTGGCGCAATCGACCGGGGTCTCCGCATAAAAGTGAGGGGACGCCAGGTTGAATTACAGCAACATATTCTAGCCGCTTTTCATGAGCTTTTAAGGCTAAAAGATCGGTGACTTCCTCCAATGACACCCTCAAATCAAAATCAATATTTTCAAGATCGAGTTTACCGGATTCAATTTTTGAATAATCAAGGATATCATTGATGATGGCCAATAATGAATCTCCGCTTTTTTTTATAATTTCCGTATACTCTTGTTGCTCGGCGCTCAATTTCGTGTCTAATAGAAGTCCTGACATGCCGATGACCGCATTCATCGGGGTGCGAATTTCATGGCTCATATTCGCAAGGAACTCGCTCTTAATAAGGTTGGCCTTCTCCGCTTTCATTGCCATTTTATTGGCCTTATTCATCGCGTGCTCTATTTCTTTGGTTTTGTGCTTTACTTTTTCTTCAAGAATACTATTTTGCCGGTGCATTATGTGACAGAATCTGGCATTTTCTATTGCATTGGCCGAATTAAGAAGGATGATAGATAAAAGATCCAGCGAGACATCAGGGATTCTTTCCCTTTGACCCGGCCACAAACCCACAAACATCCCGATTATTTTTGAATGTGTTGCAATGACATGGAACAAAAACCGCTTTAAATGATCTTTTGAATCGACAAGAACGCCTCTTTTTTCACGCATGACCCATCCAAACAGGTTTGTTTCGATCATCGATTCAATCTCGTTTTTAATAAAATGCTTCACATCCACAGGTTCGCAAATACACAAGCTAAGATTTGAATCATTTTCGTTCACCGCATAAAACGCCCGTGCCTCAAAGGGGATAATGCGGCTAATTCTTTTTTCGGTCTCTTTGAAAATTTCATGATGTCCATTTTGTTCGTTGACTTTTTCCTGAAAATCTCCCAAAGACAGCGCCATTTCCAAAGCATTTTGGATATACCTTCTATTCTCCTCCAAGTATTCGATACGCGTTACAAGTTTATCTGAATGGGTGTTCTTATTCATTGGTCTTCGCTTTTTGCTTCCGCCTTCGCTCTTCGAGCTTCGACGGGACAGACGACCCAACCGGTTTGTCTCATCCCTGAAAAAAAGATTCCAGGGGAACGAGTTGGTGAATCGCATGTTGAATTATCGTTTCAAAATTAGCGGGCGACATCTTCAAATTGTCCCATGCCTTGTCATCAAAAATTGGAACAAATCTTTCTCCGCTGCTTCCAAGCCTTAATGCATTTACCATAATATCCGCCAGATGAATAATGGATGCCTTTACAGGATCATCAGCAGCTGAGGGATTGTGATGGAAAAATATATTGTTTTGCAACTCAAATGGAAGCTTCCACTCTTTCAACAAAAATTGTCCGATGAACGAATGGTTGCCGCCTAAAATACGGTCTTCTTGCTGATAAAGAAGGTTTTCCGACCTCGCAGCCAGACTTAAGAGTGCCATTGCCTGATCCGGAAAATACTGATAAATAATCAGCCGGCCGATGTCATGTAACAGGCCGCCGACAAACATTTGTTCTGTTTGGGGTATGTTTTTCTTTGCGGCTAATATCCTTGATATGATACCACAAGCAATACTGTGCCTTAAAAATGAACTGATATCTATGACTTCTTTTGGAATATCTTTAAAGGCTTTAACGATGCTGAGTCCTAAGGCAAGCCCTGTAATTTCCCGGGTACCTATAATGGTGACAGCCCGTGAAATGTTGTTTATTTTCGAGGGAAATCCGTAGAATGATGAATTGACAATTTTTAGCAAAAGTGTCGCCAAGCTCGGGCTTTTATTTACAACCTCGGCGATACTGTGAGCCGAGGCAGTGGGATCTGCAACGATCTCGTTCAACTCAAAAGCGGTGGAGGGCATTTCAGGTAGTTTTATTTCCCTGCCGGCAATCATTTGTTTGACATCTCGAATTGAATGCGCTTTTAAATCGCCGTTGCAGGCCGGAGTGATATTTTCATGGATATTGTTTCCCTGGCAACCTTTGGACAATAGAGACAATCTAAATAATTCCTGAATGGCCGGATGAGAAAGATCCACATGCTTAAAAAGAAACTGGGTTTCTTCTGTTATTTTTTCAAATTTATCCGGATCGATATGAATTTTTGTATTATTTTTTTTATCTTGGCTTTCTCCAACGACGCCGACTTCAGCGATTCCCCATATTTTAAAAATTCGGATATGTTTCGATTGTATTTTTTGGCCTTTTGTAAGAAGAAGTCTGGATTTTATGTCTCTAACATCTTCGGACAAAACCATATCAACTTCCAAATTATCCACATGAACCAGGCTCATTTTCAACACCACCTGTTTTTTTTCTTGTCAGGCAAGTTAATGACTTGTAATTATTTTCAATATAAGTTCCCATTTTATGGAATACGGTCTGTCAGAGTCTTGACAGATATCATCGATCAAAATACGAATACGAAAATTTTTATGTATCCATCCTTTGATTTGATTATCAGTTGCACGGGGGTGCATGATAATCGATTTTAAAGAACGACGTTGGGTATCTCCAGTTCTCCCTTTGAAAAAGCTTTGAGGAACGCTCCGACAGCATCGGGGTCAAATTCAGTGCCGGATCCTTTTTCTATGATTTCCCTGGCGCCAAAGGGAGACATGGCCTTTCGATAAGGTCTGTCGCTGGTAAGGGAATCATACACATCCGCCACCGCCAGTACCCGTGCTTCCAATGGAATGTTTTCTCCTATGACTTTGTTGTATCCGGAACCGTCATGCTTTTCATGATGCGCAAGGATAATGGGTAAAATACGGGCAAGAGGACCTTCGAGCGGATTGAGGATTTCACCGCTCTTTACCACATGTTGCTTCATCTCTTCATACTCTTTTGTACTCAGACGTGAGGCCTTATAAAGAAGATTCCGGCTGATTTCCAGTTTTCCGATGTCATGCAGCAAAGCAGCGGAACGAATATCTTCGATTTGCTGGGTGTTGAATCCTAAGTATGACGCAATTTTCGATGCATAAACAGATACCCGGTAACAGTGGTTCTCCGTATATTCATCATTTGAGATAAAATGGCGCAAAATGACCAGGATACCTTGATATGTTTGCCTAAGCTCTTCCATCTTTTTTTTGTCGCGGTCATAAAGGGTGCCCATGGTATAGGCCGTAATCATCAGAATTCCTCCCCAGGCCATGATTTCAAACCACTTGCTGTCTATAAACGTCGTGTCATGGATTTCATGTAGCCACGAAGGATTGTAATAGAGCGCTAAACTCACGATTAAAACACTGGCAAATGCGGTTAACGTGGCGTGGCGCCGGCCGAAAAAATAGGCTGAAAAAAGCGTCGGCAGTGTGTAGAGTCCCAACAACATACGTTGCGATGCCAAAAGATAGTTCATGGCGCCGATGATCGCAATCATGGAAAGGATCAACCACAACTCTTTGTTCACTTCTATGATTTGGGCCATCAGTCTGACTTTGAATCGTTGCTTGATCCTAACGTTCCCGCTTGATTTTGCATATTCGGGATTTTGATCTTTCTGGGATATGCGTAGATCAGACGTTTCATCGGAAACGGTCCGCGGTTCAGGAGTGAGGTTTTCGGACAGGTCTGCTTCGGGTACATATGTTGCCGAGGCGCCAAGCATTTCAAGTTTTGAAACAATGAATTTCCCAATTTTTTCGGAGGAATTTTTGCTCAAGATAAGGGGCGTTTTCTTGAGAATATCCTTTAATTTCTCGGCCGGGATGTTTTTGGCATAACAGGACAAAAATTCTCCGACCTTTCTTTCAACGCCTGTGTCGGGGATCGCGTTCAGGATAATCGTACCGTTCATTTGGTCTCCCATGATTCATCGCCACGAATACGGCTGATTCTGATGGATTCAGTTCATTACGGAAATAACAGCTCGCATACCCCCGTATCCTGACCGAGCCTAAATTTCTTTCCAAAATAAATACAAGTATATGGCTGTAATACGGCATTTTATTTGAAAATCTTTAATATAAATTTTTCGTTGTGACAAAAAGTCGGGGTTTTTGGGGGTGTCGATTCGATTATAGGCGAATTCCGAAGCTTAAAACCAACGAAGGGACCCGGCATTAGAGCCTGATCCCTTCTGACAAGCCGTGGCCGGCTTGATTTATTGTTGGTGATCCCAAGGGGATTTGAACCCCTGCTACCGGCGTGAGAGGCCGGCGTCCTAACCGCTAGACGATGGGACCTTAAAAAAAATATATGCTTATAGAAGACGGCGGCCGTTGTCAAACGTTATTTGTCTACCGATCCCCATGCACCTGTTTTTTACCCTTTCTGAACCCAAAAATCAGATAAATCAGCCATCCGAAAAACGGAATCATGGCAATGAGTCCCCAGAGCGCTTTCTTCCCAATGGTGCCGAAATCTTTGCGCACGATGTCGACAATCGCCAACACCGTCAACAGGTAAAAAATCACACCGATCTTTATCCACGCAATTGCAGTTGCTATATCCAATGTGACCCGTTTATTTAAATTCAGGTTTTCGATTTTAAAATTGCCGATACTTTCAATATCGTATTCACGTATTGCGGGCTGTGGTTGTAATGATAAATAACGTGGTAAGCCTTTTCCCTATCGATTCCAGGATGCCACCCGTAATGCTTCAGATAATTGCCGATACTGCTGATGGCGTCTGCATGATTAAAAAGATTTGTAATCCCGTTGTTGTCGCCGTCTTTTGCAAAAACAAGAATGTTGCTCGGCATGAACTGGGCAATTCCCATGGCCCCTGAAAAAGATCCCGGAATATCAGCCGGATCCATGTGCTCTTCGGTGGTATATTCCAAAAAGGCTTTGAGTTCTTTGTAAGCCCATGCCGATTTTCTCTGAACCCATCGATCGAATTGTTTGCGTGTGAGCCGGATTGATTTTGAAACGCTATCCCAAAACATTTCCCGAACATGGGCATCTGCCAGCGCAGCTGTTGTAGAAAGCGTATTCAATACCAAAGGCCCTCCGACCATGGCTCCCAACCGGGTTTCCACCAGAAGGATCGCCGTAATGATCTCTTTGTCGACACCATAGTTCTTTTCAGTCTTTTCCAGCTCTTTTTTATGATGCGCCATATACTGTAATGC
>JBAUWG010000311.1:0-35128 GCA_049583675.1 Desulfobacterales bacterium
ATGTATATACCGACCGTAAATATTGAAAAAGCAAAATATAGATAATCTTTTTTTATATTTTCCAATAATCCCAAAATTACAAATGGCATTGTTATTAAATAAATGATTTCCCCGGATTTGGGTATTAAGGTCGAAAAGAAATGACCCGGCAATTTTGCATAATAGCTAACATTTGAAAATATGCCTTTCAAAGTGATCAGCGAAAAATAATCAGCATAGGTACTTTCTCTGGGCAATATCATGCCAATAACTACTAAGAGAACAGAAAATGCTGCATAGGGGATTAAATATTTTAAAACTGTTAAATACTTTCTACTGTTTCCTTTTATAGCGTATTTATATTCTAAAACTTGTACGAGGAATAAGCACGGTAATAGTATTATGCCATTTACTCGAATACTATACGAAATGAACATAAATATTCCTATTAATAAATAACAAAAACTTTCATTTAACAAAAACTTTTTTTGGATGATGAATTGTTGTATTAGAAAGATAGAGAATAATGAGAAAAACAGGAAAGGGATGTCAGATAAAATATGTTCTTTAAAATTAAAAAAATATGGATTGCAAGCAATAATTGCGATAATTAAAATATTTTGAATATTATTAATTTTGCCCTTTAAGATAAGATAGACGGTTGCTATCGAAAATAAGAAAAACAGATTAACAAAAAATTTCATTGCAAAAATATTAAATCCAAACACATGGTAAATTGGCGCCAGCAGGATTGGAAATCCCCAAGGATAAAGTTTTGGAGATAGTAATACAGAGTCTGATTTTTCATATCTAAATGTAGAATTCTCCAGTAATTTATCCATTGTCCCGTCATTTAAACTTTTGGCTTGAGCGATATATTGTGGGAAATCTCCTCCCCAGTTATGACCCTCTCTAAAACTTATCGTGTTAATCAAAAAAACCGATAAAATAATAGCGAAGAGGATTATGTGATATATCCGGCTGCTTGGCTTAATGATATTCTCTTTTTTTATCATACAATATTTCTTCTTATTAGAAACTATCTCAAAATTAGGATCCTCGGTCGAGATCAAGGCGAGGCCGAGAACTTGAGACGAGGGGTCAACGCCAATATCGGACGAAAAGACTTTTTTGAGATGACTTCTATTATTAACACTGGCCCTCATCCCATTTTAATTGGGGTTTTCTTCAGGCTGTGCTTAATGAAAGACACTTTACTGTAACTGAAAGCTGTCACCAATTCATTCCGATGACCTATATCTTAAACGAGACAAACTCTGCTTTTTCGTTAAATATTGGTAGGTTATTTCCTATTTTTCTATCTCAAGTTATTCCCTTTGTCAAATTCTTTTTATCGTCCACGCCGATGGATCCCATTTCCATTGCCGTGTGATAATCCCGTTGAACTTTAAGGTTGGACCCGCGGCAATAATGCAGGCAGGAAATAAATAGAACTTGAGAAACCTGTTCTTTAACAAATACTTAAACCGGTTTTGAGGATATTCCAATTTAATTCGAATCGTCCCGCTGTCCAATAATTGTTTGTGAAATGTCATTCTCTATCTCTTTTCTTGCTTTTTTAAGAAAAATCAGGTAGATGATGGAATTAATCCGGATAAGCATAATTGGCTTGACAGAACCGCCCAGTTGGGAGAAGAAGAATGGAATGGCATCAAGTGTATAAAATCAGGTGAAAATCCCACGAATTTATTTAAAGGAGTCAGTTACGATGGCAAATGGTATCGTGAAATGGTTCAGCGACAAAAAAGGTTTTGGGTTCATTGAACAAGAAGATGGCCCCGATGTATTCGTTCATCATTCAAATATTAATGCCAGCGGATTTAAATCGCTGAAAGAAGGCGACCGGGTGACCTTTGATATAGAAGAGGGCAAAAAAGGACCTTCCGCAGTAAATGTGACTGTTGTATAGCGTATTAGTTTGTGAGTCCTTTCCCGATCCGAGCAAAATCCTGTTACATGCATCAGTGCGGAATAATAGGAGCCCAAGTCGGTTTATAAATACGTTTCGGACCTGCTTTGGGTTTATGGCGATAGATATCGCAACACCTGTCGAATAAAGGAGGGGACTCATGGATGTGGTTGCAGATGGCAAGTTTGCTGCAGGCTCCGACAAGTTCGATTTTGATCTTCTGAATACCCGGCAAGAGGACTTCGTCACCAGCGTATACTCATCCGCAGATGAAGCGGCCGGACGCGAGCTCAATCGATTATGTGTCGAAGAAGGCGTCATTCCAACCTGTAAGCCGGGCTGCTTTCATTGCTGCGGACAACACATCCTTACAAGCGTTGTGGAAGCCAAAGCCTTAGCGCATTATATCAAGCGCGAATTCCAACGAGGCGAGATCGAAGACCTTCGGATTCGAACACAACAATGGCATGAATGGGATGAAACCAGGCTGGGCCGGCATCACGCCACCCATATCGACGAGCAATTAACTTTTCCCGCCTACCAGTACTGCCCCATGTTGGTAGAAGGCAAATGCAGCGCCTATCCCATGAGGCCGCTCATATGTCGAACGCATTTTGTTTGTTCGGATCCTCAAGCCTGCCGACCCTCCTATGATCCTGAATCTATAGACGTTGATCCGGTGGCGCTGGCTTCCGTTAAAACGGCGGCGCATCCATTTTCGGTACGGATAAGAGATCGTATCGAAAACGCTGGATTAAATTTTTATGGTTCAATCATGCTACTTCCTCAATGGTTAGCCATTGAGATGAACTGGGATTTTGCCATAACGCTGGAATCCGGATAGATCCGGTCCCTGGGATTCCAATTCAAGTGTGAAGTGAACTAAAGCGCTTATAATGAGCCGGCGGAATCAGTCGATCATTTCCCGTCCAAAACTTTCCGAACCATTTTGGCCAAATCACGTTTTTCATGTGGTTTTTCAAGATATCCGGACGCGCCTATTTCCTTTGCTTTTTTTATGTCCATTTTTTCACTGAATCCCGTACAGATGATAATTGGCGTGTCTGGTCGTATATTCAGGATTTCTTTAATCAGCTTATCACCGGTCATTTTAGGCATTGTCAGATCAGATATCACCAAATCAAACTGATTGGCTTTGGATCGAAATAGATCCAAAGCTTCGAGGGGGTTTGTGGTCGATTCGACTTTATATCCCAGCCGTTCCAGCCTTTGGCAACTCACTTTAACGATGGATTCTTCATCATCAACAAAAAATATCCTTTCTTTCCCGGATGGAAGATCTTCATCAATGGCTATTTCTGAAATAGGTTTTCTTTCAACGACAGGAAAACTGATGCTAAAAGTTGTTCCCCTCCCAAGTTCGCTTTTCACGGTAATGGAACCGTTGTGTCCTTTGACGATGCCGTGAACTACGGCCAATCCCATGCCGGTTCCCCTGCCAACTTCCTTTGTTGTAAAATATGGATCAAAGATGCGATCGATATCCTCTTGAGGAATGCCGTGACCTGTATCGGCAACCGTCAGATTTACATAGCGCCCGGGAGTCAAATCAGAAAATTTAACTGCAGATTTTTCATCAAGTTCTATATTTTTGAGGGTGACTGTCATTACACCGCCATCAGGCATGGCGTGGTCCGCGTTGGTGCATAGATTGATCAGAACCTGGTTAATTTGCGTAGGGTCCGCCAGGATAGTATCAACAGCTTCTGGAATGTTTTGGCGAATGTCAATGCTGGTGGGAATAGATGATCTGAGCAATTTGAGTGATTCTTTAACAATGGGAATGATGTTTGTCGGTTTTTTTTCCAGTTTCGTTTTACGTGCAAAACTAAGAAGCTGACGAATAACATCTTTCGCTCGGAGACTGGCGATTCGGATTTCTTCCAAATTGAGTCGGGCAGCATTCCATTCAGGCACATCGTCCAATGCAAGTTCTATATTTCCAAGAATAATTCCAAGAATATTGTTGACATCATGGGCGATACCGCCTGTCAGCGTTCCAATTGCCTCCATTTTTTGGGCCTGACGAAGCTGCTCTTCCATGTGCTTGGAATGGGTGATATCAACAAAGGATCCTCTAAAGCCGATGATATTATCCCCTTTAAATACCGGACGGCTGGATGATCGGATCCATAGAATTTCACCCGATTTTTTAACCAGTCGGTATTGGCTCGGCACTATGTCTCCGGAAAGAATCTTCTGAAACTGATCCATTACAAATGGAAGGTCTTCATGGTAAACAAATTCCGAAAAACGTTTACTTATAACTTCAGATTGACGATATCCCGTTTGAGCCTCTATCACAGGGCTGACATAAGTTATGATGCCCTCTGTACTAACGACATAGATCACATCATTTATATTCTCAACAAGATCCCGGTATTTTTCCTCATTCTCCCGCAAGGCTCTTTCTGCTTGTTTGCGACTGGTTATATCCAGTGCAGCAAATGTTACCCCTCTTGAGCAATCGTCAGGATCAATAGGCGTTGAACTAAGAAGTACATTAAGTAATCTTCCATCTTTCCGCTTCCAGAAGGTCTCCACAGTCCCTGTTCCAAATTTTGTGATGAGGGCATATTTTTCTCGGCCAACATATTCGAACTCTTTATCAGTTGGGTAGAGTATTCTGGCACTTTGTCCCAAGAGTTCATCTCTGGAATAGCCGACCATTTCACAAAGACGGTCGTTTGCCTGTTTGATTACCCTGGCAGAAACAAGACCAATACCAATGGGCGCGGCTCTAAAAATGCTCTTTAATGTTTCTTCGCTTTTTCGTAACGCCTCCTCTGCTTGTTTGCGCTCGGTGATATCCTCACCAATACTCGTTATGCCTAAGATGTTTCCTTGAGAATCAAGGACGATGGTGTTGTTCCAATTTATAAGCCGCCGCGCTTTCTCCTTTGTAACGATATCGTTTTGATAATGTGCAGGAAACTTGCCTGTCCGGATGGCTTTTAGGAAAACCGACTGCTTGATTTCACCACTGATTTCGGGAGGAAGAAAGGTCATGAACCAGTTTTTCCCTAAAACTTCTTTCCTTTTCCAACCGGTTAGATTGAGCAAGTAATCGTTGCAGAATGAAATATTTCCCTGATTGTCCAGCGAGACGGCGATCAGTTCCATAGTTTCCAGCACGGTCCGGAGTTGACTTTCAGATTGTCTCAATTCTTCCTCCGCCCGAATACGCGCCGTGACATCCCGGAAACTCCAAACCCTTCCTATGACTTCATCGTTCAACATATGCGGGCGTGAATAGCGTTCAAAAATTCGACCGTCTTTGAATTCTACCGTATCGAAACTTTTTGCTATAGGATCAGCATACAGTTTATTGACTTTGGTTAGAAAACCTTGGGGATCTTTTAGTTGATCGAGGACAAATGCCAGTGCCCGATCGTCACCCCTGGAATTTAGAATGCTCTCCGGTAGCCTCCACATCTCCGCAAATCGGTTACTATGGAGCACGATCTTTCCACCCGTGTCCACCACCAAAATACCATCATCAGTTGCGTCAAGGGTCGTTCGAAGTTGAGAAAGCGAACGGTCCCTTTCTTCTTCGGCATGCTCCAGTTCACGGATTCTTTGCACCAACTCATCATAGGAGGCTTTTTCATTCATATCTTGCACCTTTTTATAGGAATGGATGCATTCCGGGCACTTACACTTACCTCCGCCCTAATTGAGTAAAGTCAAGGCATGCGGAAAAAATAATATAGAGTATAGCTTCTTCATATTATTCAAGGTGGCTGATGTTCGAGAGATTAATTTTTCAAAAATTCAAAATATCCGAAATCCTGCCCCATTCGCAAAGTAATCAGTCAAGACAAAGAAAACTCCGATTCAATTCAATATTTATCTTTTAATCCTGAGCATTGTGATTTTTGGAAGAAATAAGTTCATTGATGGCCTTGTCAAGTTCAGAAAGCTCAAATGGTTTTGACAATACCTTGTCCGCTTGGATTTCTATGGCAAACGCTTCAGGATATTCCCCCCATCCGGTGATTGCGATAATGGGTACGTCAGGCAATTTTTTCTTAATCATTGAAATTAGACCGATTCCACTAATTTGAGGCATAACGATATCGGTGACGATCAGGTCAAACCCGTGTGGATCATCTTCAAGTAATTTCAGTCCTTCCAAACCATTGCCCGCCGCAATGACATCGTACTTTTTATCAGTGAAAAAATAGCAAAGATTGGCCAGAAAATACTCGTCATCATCAATGATTAGTAATCTTAGTGACTGGTCCATTTTATTTACCTTTATCCATGTCGTGGTAATTTGCCAATATTTGGGCTACAAACAATCTTACAGCCATTATGGCATCTTCAATATTTTGGGCTTAAAATTCCGGCCATTCATAATAGAAGCAAAAATTTTCGTGTTGATTATTTCAAACCAATATCAATAACAAGAAAAATGGTACAAAGGTGTTGAAAGGCTCGTGCGGGAACCTTATATTCATTAACATTTTCATTTTGTATCCTCCTTTTAATCAACCCGCTCAACCGGGCCTTCAGTGGCTTGCTTAATCGTAGCTTTCTCGGGTAACTTCATCACTGATGGTCGGAGCGACAAGTGGTTTCCATGCAGAATCATCCCATGTCCCTAGATAAGTATGCATATCAAGATACTTTTTCGGTATAGGGTGCGTTCCTACAACGACCTTGACCTCATAGCGTTTTTCAAGAAAGGCCTTAAATGTATCGATATAGGGACAAGGGGGATAGCCAACCAACAAACCGGTAGCTAAATGAATAACCTCTGCGCCATTCTTCAACATCTCTTCGCCCGCATATTCTATATTGCCACCAGGACAACCATCGCACGTTGTAAAACCAACCAACTCGACTTCAGTGTCTTTATATATGCTGAAAGCCCCTTCCTTATTCTTCATCGCTCGGAAGCACTTCCCGCCCGCACAGCGGCGGTAGCGATCGCAGATAACGATTCCAATTTTTGTCTTTGAATTCATCTCAGCTCCTTTCAATTCTTAAATGATCAATTTTCACAGCATTCGACGGGGTCGTAGAGTTGGCGATCTATTATTATAGGACCTATATTCTTCTATCCTTATAACAGGCGCGAGATAAGCTCTACCTCGAGTTTATGAAAAGCGACGACAGTTTTTCCTTCGAGATATGGTTGTAAATGGGTTTGTTTAATCAAAAAAAATGATATTATAGTTAGACATCTGCATTGTCAGGCCAGGAAATAACAATACAGTGTTAAATGCAGAATGTTGAATCGTGAAAATTGAATGTATTTAAGTTATTACGCCCAAACTAAGGGTGTGTCAAGGGAAAAGGCTGAGCCTTTGGCTGTTGGAGGATTGAGATTGGAGGCTGGAGGCAGGGCGAAGGACCGGAAGGCAGATGACGGCAGACAGAGGACCGGAGGTCGGAAGTCAGAAGGTCAGAAGATAAGAAGGTGAGAGGCCAACCCAGCCGCTGGTTGCCGGAGTGAAGCGGCGTCTTCAATCAACAATCATATACACGCTGCGCGTCATCAATCCTGAAGTTGTCCGCTTAGAAACATGCTATCCAATTTATCGGGATTTTTGATGGTCACCGTGACCAGCAGGACATCATCCCGGGTTTTGATCAACGGCTTGACCTGCACCGATCGCAAAAGCCCTCCAAATGAACTATTTTTTGCATGACCACGAACTTTTTCTCGAGCCCCGGCGGTACCTTCAGGGTATCATAGGATTGGTTTTTAAAGTCTTCTATCTTTCCGCATTTAATGCATCTGAAATGGTGATGGGGTTCAAGGTTGGGATCGAAACGTTTGGGGTCCCCGGAGCTTTCCACCATCTTGGCCAGGCCGATCTCGTGAAAGGTCAGCAGCGTGCGGTTAACGGTGTCTAAAGAGATGTTCGAATAGTATTCCCTGACCTTGTTAAGGATCATCACAGCAGATGGATGTTCCGGAGACGAGATCAATTCTTTGTAAATAGCAACCCGCTGAGGGGTTATACTCAACCCATGCTCGCGGCAAATGCTCTCGAAGGAAAGCATCCTCTCTTTCGTCCTGTCGTTGACGCCATTCATATCGATTGTGACCGCCTGGATTTGACAAAAAAGGTTTTGAATAGTATGTCAACCTATATCGTAACAAATCCTATTTGTCAACCACGTTGCAGAAAATTTTGAACCATGGGAACGATTCTGTCTGCCGCATCTTCAAGAACATAATGGCCTGCATCCTTGAATGTCTTTACTGTTGCATCGGGAAAACGGCGCCGCCACTCGGACAGAAAATCCATATCAAAGACAAAATCATGTTCCCCCCATAAGATGAGCATGGGAACGCGGTTCAATTGATACAGGTTGTCGTCCACATATTTTGCGAGCCTGTAACTCGGATCTTTTGTTCGGACGGGAATATCCTGGACAAACTTCAAGGTGGCGATTCGATGGTGCCAGTTGTTGTATGGCGCAATCAGACCGGATCTGACATCCGCAGAAAGCCCTTTGCAAGTGGCCATGAACAGCGCGCCGACAGCGAATATATTAAATCCGAGGACCGCCAATATCCCAAAAGGTTTGATGTTTCGTATCAGCCGAAGCCTTATGGGAAGCAATTTTCCGTCCGGTATGAGAAAGGCAGCGGTGTTCATGACGACCAGCCGGCGAATCCGTTCCGGATGTCTTACGGCATACGCCATGCCGATCATTCCGCCCCAGTCATGAAGCACCAGTGTGATATCCCGGGTGACACCCAATTCATCAAGAAGGGTCTCCACATCGTCCACCCGGCTTTTCAGGCGATAATCATATCGGTCGATGCCGGGTTTGTCCGACAGCCCGCAGCCCATGTGATCCGGTACAATGGTGCGAAACTCTTTAGACAGGCCCTTGATCAATTCTCGAAAATAAAACGACCAGGTGGGATTTCCGTGAAGCATGACCACCGGGTCTCCCGAACCCTGATCGAGAAAATGGTAATTTAGGCCGTTTATCTTTATGAAATGGGACGTAAACGGATACAGATGACGTATTGGAGCAATGTCAATATGGCTATTTTTCCTCATTCAATGATATTCCTGAAGCTTGCGCGGGCCGAAGGCTTTTATATGCAAGGCATTTAAGGGCGAAGCCATAGAAGCGAGTCCTTAATAACGCAGCAGATGAAAGCCTCCGGCCCGCGCAAGCTTCAGGATTCATCCAGTTTGAACAGCTTTCGAATAACGTCGAGATAGACGGATTTGTCCTGGTGCCGCCCGTTGCTTTTCAACAGAAGCGTTGGATCATGAAGTATCTTGTTGACCATGGCATTTGTCATCCGGTTGATGGCCTTGTGGTCGTCGGCCGAGAGATGCCCGAGTGTTTGCTGTGTTCTTTTCAACTCCCCGTTTGCAATGTCCTCGATCTTTTTTCTCAATTCGACAATGGTCGGCATGACATCCAGGTTGTCATACCATTGCCGAAAGCTGATCACCGCTTCGTCAATGATTCTTTCCCCTTTTATCGCTTCCTTGTGCCGGTCTTCGAGATTTTCATCGATGATTCCCTTGAGATCGTCAATATCATACACATATGAATTGGTCAGCCGGTTGATTTCCGGATCGATATCCCGGGGCACGGCGATGTCGATGAAAAACAGCGGGCGATTGCGGCGCCGGCGGATAATTCCTTTGACATGATCCCGAGTGACCACATAATCCGGAGAACCGGTTGAACTGATGATGATATCCACCTGTTCCAGCGCATCTTTAATTTCTTCGAACCGGATCGCCTGTCCGTTAAATTTTTTTGCCAGATCCATGCCGTTTTCAAAGGTTCTATTGGCGACCAGGATATCTCCGGTCCTGTTTCGAATCAGGTGTTCCACCGCCAGTTCCGCCATTTCTCCGGCGCCGATCAGCAGCACCTTTTTTCCTTCGAAAGTTCCGAAAATTTTCCGCCCCAGTTCAACGGCTGCATAACTGATGGATACCGCACGATCTCCGATTCCGGTTTCCGTCCGAACCCGTTTGGCCACGAAAAACGTTCGATGAAGCAATTTGTTCAAAAGAACGCCGGAGGTTTTGGTTCGGGTCGCCATTTGATACGCTTCCTTGATCTGGCCCAAAATCTGAGGTTCCCCCACCACCATGGAATCGAGGCTGGCGGCGACCCTGAAGACATGCCGGACCGCATCATCCCCTTCATGAATGTAAAGAGATTTTTCAAATTCGGAAACCGGGAGTTGCTTGAGTTGGGAAAGAAAGGATTTCACGGTGTCCACCGCATCACCTTTATCTTCTGCAACCATGAGAACTTCCACACGGTTGCAGGTGGAAAAGAGCATGACTTCCCGAATGGACGCCAGATCCTGGAATGCTTTCAAGGCAGCGGATGTCTCGTCCTTTGTAATAGCAAGACATTCTCTCAGCGCCACCGGCGCTGTCTTATGATTCACTCCCAGTAATACGATGTCCAACATGCTTCCCATTGATAATACGCTACTTAATATGACTGTGTATTAAAAAGTTGAAAGTGCCTAAAGTGATCTAAAGTGCCTAAAGTTTTGGTGTCGCTTCGCTCCGATGATTTTATATAACTGGCAGAATTCCTTAACTTTAGCTCACTTTAAACTTTAGCTCACTTCACACTCTTTTAATTCAGAAGTTCCCTTGAAATAAAATATTTCATCAAAAATACAAAATAAGGCTCATAGTTCTCCGTCTACATCCGCGTGAATTGTCCGTGATGTCCCTTTAACAGGAAGTTGACCCCCAGAAACGTGAACAAAATGACCGCAAATCCGATAATCGCCATAATCGCCGCCCGGCGTCCCCGCCATCCCACGGTCAAACGCTGGTGAAGGAGCGCGGCATACAAAAGCCAGGTGATGCCGGACCAAACTTCCTTGGGATCCCAGCTCCAGAATCTGCCCCAAACCGATTTGGCATATATCAAGCCGGTGATCAGACCGAACGTCAGCATGGTAAAGCCGGTAACGATGCATGCATATCCGGAGCTGTCCAGCAATTCCAGAGACGGAAGGCGCTTGAAGAAAAATCCCCGGTGTTTGGATTTAATGGCATTCTCCTGAAGCAGATACAAGAGCCCGGCGCCGCAGGCCAGGGCCAATGCCGCTTCCCCGATAAAAATCGCGATGACGTGCGCCACCAGCCACAGGTTGTTTAAAAGACTGCCGGTTTCTTTGGGCATATTCGGCAGCCGGGCTGCAATGACCACCACAAAGGAAACGAGCGGAGCGGCAAAAACGCCTAAGATTTTGAGGCCGAACTTGTATTGAAACAGCAAAAAAACACCGGCAATGGCCCAGCCCGCCAAAGAGAGCGTTTCATGAAAGTTGGCCACAGGGAATTGCCCGGTCCGGAAAAACCGGTATCCGATCTCAGCCGTATGGCATAAAAAACCGGCGGTCAAAAGGTAAAAACCGGTTTTCTGAAGATAATCTTTCTGAAAAAAAAGATACAAAAGATATCCGATGGTGCTCAGCAGATAAAATATAATAACCAGAAGAAATAGAGGTTCCACGTAATCTATCCTTTGTGTGAGTTCATACCCTTCAACGTTTCAAAGTCATACCCTTCACCCAGGACATCGAGCAGCAAGGCATTGATATTTTCAGTCTCGGCGTCTTTGAGCATTTGAACGAGATCCTTTTGGATCAGCTGCTCAAAAAGATGCTTATGCGCTTCGGGCTCGTGGTCTTTGCTCAAAAGTTTTTCACGGATCGCACCCATGAGATCTAAAAACTCAGCATATTCGTCCCCGAATTGGGCTTCCAGTTGTTTGCGCAATTTTTTGGCAAAAGCAGGGCTTTTCCCCGAGGTGGATATGGCGATGATTAAATCCCCCCGGTTGACGATGGACGGGAGAATAAAATTGCACACTCCGGGCCGGTCGGCAATATTACACAACGCGCCTCGGCGCTCGGCCTCTGCATGAATTATAAAATTCAAATCCTCGTTGTCGGTGGCGCCGATCACCAGAAACACATGGTCAAGATCAGCCAATTGAAAAGCCCGTTTTTTCAGTTGAATCACGCCGCTGTCTGAATGTTTCTTCAATGTTTCAGCCGCATCAATGCTGACAACCGTGACCTTTGCGCCGCATGCCAGCAGCATCTCGACCTTTCGGGCGCCCACGGATCCGCCGCCCACCACCAGGCAGTTTCGATCCTTGATATCAAGATATATCGGGTAATATCTCATGTCTCAGGTTCGGAGTGTACGTTATGGGTTATTTATTGATGGTTATCTGTTATCCGAAGACAAGGCGCCTCAGGTATGATTAAATTTTTGACTGGAAGCTGTTTGAGTGTATGAGAAATCGTTTTGAAAGGACCATTGACGAGGCGCTATGGATGAAACTTCCGCTAAAGCATAAACCCTTATTAATAGCCCCGAAAGGTTCTTTCATTACAAGTCCTTATTCACGAGTTCTTTCAGCCAAAAATTTAATTATACCTGAGGCGGTCGCATGTCAAATCTCTATTTCCATCAGATCTTCTGCCAGAATTAACGGGCCGGCATAGGTTTTCCGGCACTCTTTTTCCATATCGGCCCCGTCGCATTCCGGATAAAAATGTGTCAACACCAGTTTGCCCACATTTGCCCTTGCTGCAATTTCGCCGGCCTGGGAAGGGGTCAGATGCCCTTTCACCTTCAATCCATCGGGCATCGCCGACTCACAGATCAACAGATCCGTGCTCTTGGAAAGCGTTACCAGATTATCTGAATAATCCGTATCACCGGAATAGACCACGGATGCCCCGCCAAAACCGGTAATTCGAAAGCCAATGCTTTCGGGGTTGTGTTCCATTGGAAGTGTTTCCACATTGAAATCACCAAACCGGCGCCTGTCACGATGGATATTGTCAAATTCAATAATGTTTAATAGACTTGGATCCAATTCGATCCAATGGCCGTACACGCGATTCAGTTTTTCAAAAAATTCTAAAAATCCCCTTCCCGCAGCCAGGGTCAGCAGATTCTTACGCCGGTGGCCATCCGGATATTTGTTGGAAAACAAAAACGAAGCCAGTTCTCCGGTATGATCCGGATGAAAATGGCTGTAAAAAATAAAGGACACATCGTAAATTTCATTGCCGGTTTCAAGGAGCCTGCGCATGGTGCCGGCTCCGGAATCAAAGACAAGGATACTGGCACCTGTTCTTATGAGCACGGAACACGAGCTTCTTTTCAAAGAAGGGACACAGGTGCCGGAACCGAGAATGGTGACGGACATTTTGCCGGAATTTAAACGCATTATTTCTCTGCCCCTCTTTCAATTTGCTTCATGATCCAATTTAACAATTTTGGATCATTGCCGGGATCGGCATCGATTAAAATAAGACCATGATCTTCGTTTGGGAAATGTTCATAAAAACGGTTTAATTTTTCGGCACTCAATATTGTCATTCACCGACCTCAATGAAAGCCTAAAAATATATTATTCATATAATTTATGCAACCCCAATTGATCCTTAGCAAATAGGAAAAATAGTTTAGGATTCGGCGCAGTATATTTTTCTTTTTAGGAATCGTTGACATTTGCAACAAAATTAATTTATCTGCTTGACAGTATCGATTGTTATCTGCTATCAGACAAACGGTTTTAAACAAGCACAACCTGTCTGCGTAAATATTCATAATATTTCAACTAGTTAGTAGCCTTCCATAAATGAGACAGGATGGGCTTTATCAAATGCGTTTCAACTATAAAAAAAACCGGCCGTGGATTGAAAACTTATCCATCATTACACAACTCGGTTTGACGATGGTCGGTTGTATTCTCTTTTGTTTTTTTATCGGCCGGTACCTGGATAAGTTTTTGGGTACCAAAGGTATATTCGTCGCCGTTTTTACCCTGTTGGGCGTTATCGGCGGCGGGGTAGTTGTTTATCGACAAATTCTTGAAATAACTGAACAAAAAGAGGAAGACAACCATTCCGATAATGGAATCGATTAGACAAACCCAAAAAAAATATTGCTCGAGAGCCATCACAGCGGCCATTTTTTCAGGTCTTTTTTTTATTCTGGCCGGCCAAGAAGCCATCGGCAAAGGACTGATTTTGGGGACGATTTTCAGCATTATCAATTTTATCATCATGGGTGAGATGCTTCCTTTGAAAATCGGAAAATCAAAAAATAAAACCTTCTTTTTCTCCCTTGGCTCCATCTTCTCAAGATATATTCTACTGGCGATTCCCTTGCTTATCGCCGTTAAGTTTGACCAATATAATTTCATTTCCGTAGTTGTCGGGATTTTTATGGTCCAGTTTTTTATTCTGGCGGAGCAGGTATTCATTAATTTTTCGTCTAACCGTAGAAAGCAGACCTGAGAAATAAGGCATAATGGAAGATTTAGGAAAAATACACCAGCTGATCATTCACATTCTGGGACAGGATTTCACGTTCAATATCGAGGCCATGATAATGACCTGGATCGTTATCATTTCACTGCTGACCTTCGGGTATCTGGCGGCCAGGAAAAGGAACATCATTCCGAATCTTTTACAGGTTGTCGGCGAGCTGATTATCGGCATCTTTTATGATCTGACCGAAGATGCCCTGGGCGAAGAGCTTGGCAAAAAATATGCGCCGCTGATATGCGGTTTGTTCATGTTCCTGTTTTTATGCAACTGGCTGGGCATCTTTCCCCACCTGGAAGAACCGACCAAGGATCTCAATACCCCATTGAGTTACGGCATCCTGGGATTTATTCTTGCCCATCATGCCGGTATCAAGGCAAAAGGTTTAAAAACCTATTTAAAAGATTACTGCGAACCGATGTTTATCATGGCACCGCTGAACGTCATCGGAGAGCTGGCCAAGGTCATTTCCATATCCTTTCGGCTCTTCGGCAACATCATGGGCGGATCGATTATCATTCTGGTGGTATCGTATCTGACGTTTAATCTCGTTACGCCGCCTTTTTTAAATGCATTTTTCGGCGCGTTTGTCGGGACGATTCAGGCGTTTGTGTTTACGATGCTAACTTTGGTATATATTGCAGTTCAGGTAGCTTAGCTTATGTCATACGATATTCAAACGTGGATAAAGGTAGCTGCGTTCAGCGGCGGCGGAATGGCCATGGGATTTGGTGCCATCGGCGCGGCCATCGGTGAAGGACATACGGCGGCATGCGCCAATGCGGCCATATCGCGCAACACAAAATTGTCCGGCGATATCTTCAAGTCCATGCTGGTGGGGCAAGCCATTGCCGAGTCTTCTTCTATTTTTGCCTTGGTCATTGCCATGATGCTGCTGTTCACGAAGTTCCCGTCGCATGTGTTAACGGTACCGGTGTTGCTGGGAGCGGGATTGTGCATGGGCCTAGGGGCCATCGGCGCCGGCGTGGGGGCGGGTTATCCCGCCGGGTCCTGCTGTACGGGCATGGCCCGGCAGCCGGCCATGAGCGGGCGCTTGAACACCAACATGCTCATCGGGTCGGCAGTGTGCCAAACCCCGGCTATTTTTTCACTGGTAGTATCATTTATCTTGTTGTTTACCGACTTTTCAAAAAGTCCGGTTTCACCGACATGGGCGGCGATCCTGGGGGCGGGAATCGCATCCGGATTCGGCGCCATCGGCTCCGGTCTGGGGGGAGGCCTTGTGGCCGAAGCCAGTTGCGACGGCATTTCCAGACAACCCGAAACCACCACGCAGGTGACGAACGTCATGCTGCTGGGGCAGGCGGTTACTCAGACAACGGCCATTTACGCGCTTTTGGTCAGTTTTATTCTGATGTTCAAAACTTTTCCGGCAACCCATTTGCTGGCACCGCCTATGGCATTGCTGTCGGCGGGGATATGTATGGGTATCGGCGCCATCGGCCCGGCCATCGGTGAAGGATTTGCCGGCCAGAGCGCCGTGGCGTGGATTGCGCGGAATGAAAAACATGTTGCGGATTTAACCCGGGTGATGCTGGTGGGCCAGGCTGTCGCCGAATCAACGGGAATTTATTCACTGGTCATTGCACTGATCTTGATTTTTGTCGTGTAATCGTAACGTATCAAAAAATAATCAAAAAACCCAAAAAATAGTGTAGGAGGAATAAAATGGCAGATCCAATTACAGGTGCGGATATCGTAAGAGCGGCCGCGTATATCGGGGCGGGCATTTCCATGGGCTTTGGCGCCATCGGTCCCGGTGTCGGCGAGGGTATTACCGCATCTAAAGCATGTGAGGCGATCGGCAAAAATCCCAAAGAAGCGGGTTTGCTGACCCGAACGATGCTGGTCGGGCAGGCGGTTGCCGAGTCCACCGGAATTTATTCACTGGTCATTGCGCTGCTGCTATTATTCGTAGTTTAATCGATAAAGCTTTCGCTAAAAATGGATGACGATTTATGGAAATCATCAGCAACATAGCGCTTATTACCATCAATGCAACCTTATTTCACCAGTTGATCGCCTTTTTGATCTTTCTGTTTATCATTAACCGGATCATGTTTCGTCCGCTGAGAAGTGTCATGGCCGAGAGAAACGGCCTCATCGAGAAGATAAAATCGGATACGACGCATGCGGGCGACACGCTCGATCGCCTCAATGATGAATTAAAAGAAAGGGAATCAATGGTTCGCGAGGAAGCCCTGAAGGTTCAGCATGAACTGGAAGAAAAGGGAAACCAGAAATCTGCCGAAATCCTGAAATCGACATTGCAAGAGATCGAATTGCTCAAGGATAAAAACGACGCCAGTATCAAAGCACAAATTATGGAAGCCAGAAAGCATCTTCAAAAAGAGTCTGAAACGCTGGCGCTGAATATCATGGAAAAGTTATTGGATCGGAGGCTGGCTTCATGAAAACCCTTTCCAGACGATTAATGATATGCGCCGTGTTATCGGTCGGTATTTTGAGCCTCCACCTATTGGGTTCAGACGCGTATGCGGCGGATGGAGGAAGCCATTGGCGTCCCATATATGATTTGATTATGCGCTGGATCAATTTCGGAATCATCGTTTTTGTGGTTTACAAATATGGAAGAAAGCCGCTGATGAATTTTCTTCGGGGCCAAAAAGAGAAAGTGGCCGGTGAAATCAAAGAACTCGAGACACGAAGGGACGAAATGGTCGCAAAAATCGACCAGACCCAAAATGACATCAAAGAAAGCGATGTCCGTTTTGCAAAGCTGAAAGAAAGAATCATCCAGCAGGGAGAAAAGAAAAAAACAGAAATTATTGAATCCGCCCAAAGCCACGGCAAGACGATGATAGAGGATGCAAAACGAAGGGTCGACACTCACTTTCTTCAGGCTAAACACACATTCAGATCGGAACTGATCGACAAAGCCATCGAAATGGCGTTGGAAAGGCTCCCCGAACAAATCACCCCGGAAGACAACGAAAAGTTTACCCGCGATTTTCTTAACGGCGCATCCGCAAAATAGCAGCATTTTTCTTTACGTTAAATCCTGCCCATAAAATTGCACTTCCTGCTTGCCGGCATTTTAAAAATGACTATTTTATGAGGAGAAGAATGGCCGCGGACAATCTGGAAACAATTGTTGATGAACTGCTGACGGATCTATCCTTCCTGAAATTCGGCCCTCCGGTTAAGCATGTTTACAATCCACTGATTTACGCAAGAAAGCCATACTCTAAATACTGCGAGCGTTATGGAGCAGGCCCCAAGGTGGCCATCTTTTTAGGTATGAATCCAGGTCCCTGGGGAATGGCACAGACCGGCGTACCTTTTGGTGATGTTGGTTTGGTGAAAGGATGGCTGGGCATTGAGGATGAGGTGGCCTCACCGCCTATGGAACACCCCAAGAGACCTATCCGGGGTTTCCAATGTCCGCGCGGTGAAGTCAGCGGTCAACGGCTGTGGGGATGGGCCAGAGATCGCTTTGGTTCGCCAAGCCGATTTTTCCGGCGATTTTGGGTCGGCAACTATTGCCCCTTGGTCTTTCTGGAGGGAAGCGGTCGTAACCGTACCCCGGACAAACTGAAAAAAAGCGAAAGAACGGCTCTGTTCGAAGCCTGCGACAATACCCTGCGAAAGACCGTTAAACTGCTCCAACCCCGATATCTCATCGGCATCGGAAATTTCGCCTTTCAGCGGGCGGCATCGGCCTTGGCTGATTCGGATGTCAGCATCGGACGCATTACCCATCCGAGTCCTGCCAATCCAAAGGCCAATAAGGGATGGGCTGGCCTCATCGAAAAGGAATTGGAAGCGTTGGATCTGTTGAATTAATCCTTAGCCCCGGGTGTTATCCTGCTTTGACATCCCCAAATTTGCGGTTAGTTATAAAAAAATGCAAAAAATTACTTGTCAATAAAAATGCACGAACTATTATATGATTATACGAAACAAGCGGAAAAGTCTATTCTAACCGGAAAAAGTATATTTTCACGACCGACATACATAAGGAAATGACAAGTTAAGCGGTATTAATCCCGCCCAATGCAGTCAGCACCTGATATTCAATGACATAGAACCCGAAATTTGGGTGATACTTATGTCAAAATGCATCGTACACCCCATTCCTTTCCCACTCATCAAGACACATTGAACTGGGGAAGAGGGCTTTAGCCCGTTATTATCACCTCATCACTTCACTGCAGCCCTGTTGCGGAAATTCATCGGCCCCGGACTGGGGATACCTCCAAACATGGTAATGATGCGGCGATGGACCCCATTGGTTGGGCAGTTGACAAGGCAAAGAAAGGAATATGTTCATGACTCCAAGGAACCTTTTCATCAAGCGATGGGCGGTCCTGGTTCTCATACCGCTCATGTTCTTACCGGCACCGTCGCCGGTACTGGCCCTGGCACCGGCAAATGGTCAGGCATCAGCCCCGCGAGAGCCACAGATCCCTGTCGATGAATGGCCGAAGAAGGCGAAAGTGAACGGCGATACCCTCACGATCTACCAGCCGCAGGTCGAAAACTGGAAAGGGGATGTGTTGGAAGCACGTGCCGCAGTCGCGGTGGAGACGCCTGACGCGCCGGCCCCGACCTACGGTATGATCAGGTTCACCGCTCGAACCGAGGTCGACAAAGCAGCCGGAATGGTAACGCTCGCCGACTTCCATGTAACCAAGGTGATCTTCCCGGCCGACAAAGGGAAATCGAACCAATACAAGACCACACTCAGCAACGCCGCCTCGAACCACCGGCCGATGACGATTGCCCTGGAGCGCCTGGAGGCCGACCTTTCGGTCACCCGAGCGATTTCCGGGGTGGAGAGTCAACCGATCGCCAACACCCCGCCGCGGATCATCGTCAGCAAGACGCCGGCGCTTCTGGTGCTCGTGGATGGCAGGCCAACGTTGCGGCAGCTTGCCGATACCGACTTTCTACGCGTCATCAACACGCGCGCGCTGATTCTCCTCGACAAATCGAGCGGACGCTACTTCCTTTACACGGTGGACCACTGGTTCGAATCGCGCGACATCCAAGGGCCGTGGCAGCCCCTGACTTCAGACCGGTCGCGCCTGGACATAGCCAAAAAAGCGGCTGAAAAGACCGGACAGGTCAGCCTTATGTCGAATTCCGACGCCAAGAAAGCTTTTGGTAACACGCCCCCCTCGATCTACGTCAGCCTCAAGCCGGCATCACTCGTGGTCTTAACAGGCCAGCCGCAGATGCAGCCGATCGCGAACACGCAGCTGCTCGAAGTCAGCAACACCACGAGTGACCTCTTCCTCAATACCGGTGATCAGAAATACTATGTGCGCCTTACCGGACGCTGGTTTAGCGCGCTGAGCCTGAACGGTCCCTGGGATTTCGTGGCTGCAAATGCGTTGCCGACGGACTTCTCACAGATTCCTGCCACGCATCCGAAAGCCGATGTTCTCGCCTCTGTCGCCGGTACCCGTCAGGCCAAGGAGGCGCTGATCGCAAACAGCATCCCCCAGACCGCGTCGGTGAATCGGAGCAAGGCGACGCTTAAAGTGAAGTATGACGGTAAGCCTCAGTGGAAGGCGATCTCGGGCACGCCGCTTTCGTATGCCCCAAACTCGCCAATCCCCGTGATCCGGATTGATGGCAAAAGCTATTATGCAGTGCATAACGGGGTGTGGTTTGTTGCCACCTCGCCGACGGGTGTGTGGATTGCGGCGACATCGGTGCCGGCGGTGATCTACACGATCCCGCCCTCCTCGCCCATGCACTATGTCACCTACGTGCGAGTGTACGGGGCAACGGCATCCACCGTCTACGTCGGGTACACGCCGGGCTATATGGGCACCGTCGTCGCGCCCACCGGAGTCGTCGTCTTCGGTACCGGGTATGCATATACGCCGTGGATCGGCACCGTCTTCTATCCGCCGCCGGCCACCTACGGTTATGGCGCTACCGTTGCATACTCGAGCTGGGGCGGATGGGCAGTCGGTTTTGGGTTCGGCTACCCGGTCTATCCGCCGTACTGGGGCCCGTATGCTTATGGAGCGGGATTTGCCGCCGGTATGGCGTTTGGGGCGGCCGCATGGGGCTGCTGCTGGTACGGCAGCTATAACGTGACGGTCAACAACGTTTATCGCCACTGGAGCTCCGGCACAGTCACCACGTCCAAAGGAACTTACCATTACGCACACGCCGGCCACACTGGAGAGGTAAAGGGGCCGGGAGGTAACCGGTACGTCGACCACAACGGCAACGTCTATCGTAAAGAAAACGGCCAGTGGCAGCATTACCAGAACGGCAGTTGGAACAACATCAATACGCAGCAGGCCAAGCAGCAGGCGAGCAACCGCATGAGCGCGGCGCGCCAGCAGGATTCCACACTGGGAAGCTCCCGATCGCAGAGCCAGTCGCTCGACCGGATGCAATCGGCACGGGAAAACGGTGAGAACCGCTTTGAGCAATTCCGCTCCGGAAGCGGATTCTCGAACTTCCGCAACAGCGGGTTTTTCAACGATACGCGCAACCGATCCGGAGGAGAGAGCCTCGGCGGGCACCAATGGGGGGGCGGCCAACTCGGCGGCTTTCGAGGCGGCGGCTTCGGTGGCTTCGGCGGCGGTTTCCGCCGATGACGGCTTCGATCGAGGAAAGGATACCGTATGACAAGCCGGACCGGCGGGTTGTTCGTACGCCCCAGCCGTGGAGAAGAAAGAATAATCACAGATTCGATGCGGATACCGGATAAAACCATCTGATCGGTGGAATTGACTTGTTGACAACTTTGTACCTGAAAATTATGCAATTGAAGGAGAACCTGACGATGAAAAAATCCTTTATTATTTTTGTGTCTTTTATGGCGCTTTTTGTTTGGCTGATGCCCGCTTTCGTTTCCGCTCAGCAAGAGGGGGTCGAAAAGTTACGGCAACTTATGGAAAACACAACGCCCGAGCAGCGGGCGCACTTCCAGGACCGCTGGATGAAAAAGGACCTCAATCTCAGCAAGGATCAAGCCGCAAAGATCGGCAAAATAAATCTTCGCACCGCAAAGCAAATGCAGTCTATTTACCAGACCAATGAGGGAAGATTCCGAAAGTTCCGGCAAATCATGGGTGCAAGAGACGCAAAAGACAGCGAACTGCAGAATGTATTGACAGGAGCGCAATTCTCAAAATACCAGGCAAAAAAAGAAGAAATGTGGCAAAAAATGCATAAAATGAAGTGATATAAAAAATATAAGTTCTACCCGCTCTTAAAAAACGAGTTCCTTTCAATCAGTGACAATTCCCTATCCTGGTGCCGGATACGGAAAAGCAATTTTCTACCACCTATTGCTTTCGTTTCATGGACAAAGGATTGGGTGATATCTTCAATTCGAGTTTCAAATATTTACGCTTGGCGCCGATATTTTTGACGCGCCGCAGACGATGATTGTTATCTTAATAATACCATCACGGAAATGAGTCGGTGGCCATCCATAAACATGGATGGCCACCGTTAAAGACAAAGGGGGGGTGGCATGATTCGTGTGGCAGTGCTGTATTCGCTTTTGGTTTTGTCCGTGTTCGCCTGGTATTCGGAGGCGGCAACAGCGCAAGAGACCTTGACGCTTGACAAAGCGCTTGAATTGGCCTTGCAGAATAATCTCAAAGTGCAAAACGCCGGGCTGGAAGTGGGAAAAGCCGGAGACAGCGTCGCGGCTGCTCGCACCCGGCGTCTGCCGTCGTTTGATCTGACGGTGCTGGAATCGAGAGATCTCACCGAGGAGAGCTATGAATTCAAGCAAGGTGTTTTCGGTACATTCCCGGGAATCGGACCTATTCCGGCAAAGGACACCGATATCGAAACACATCCGGGCTTCACCACCATTGTGGCAGCCAGCTTGGAACAACCGCTTTTGCAGCTTTACCGCATCAACCTGAACGTCGGGCAGCGTGAAACCAAGCAGGCAATAACCCGCCAGCAATTGAGAGCCCAGCGGCAGAGCGTGGCGAACGACGTCAAGCAGGTGTATTATAAACTGCTCCAAACGCAAGGCGCGCTTAAGGCCATCAATGAATCCATTGTGTTTTACCGCGAGCTGAACACATTGCTGGACAGGTATCTCGCTGAGGGAACAATCCTCAAATCTGAAAGCCTGGAAGCGAAAACGCGCCTGGCCAAGGCGGAATATGACGCGCTCACCCACCAAAACGACTCGGCAACCGAAAAAGAAAAGCTCAACCATCTCATGGGGCGTGATATCTCCGTTGACTTCAAGGTCAGCCCGATTTCTGAAAACACCGTTTATGAAGTCGACCTGGAAGCTGCCCAAGCCCTCGCATCCCAACAACGGCCTGAAATAAAAGAAGCGAATCTGAAGGTCAAACACGCTGAATATGAACGGCGCATCAAGCAGTCCGAGTACATTCCCGATCTCTCACTCAAAGCCAGCTACTTTACACCGTTCAACTCCGAATTTATACCTCGGAACGTCGCGTCGGTCGGCCTCTTTTTGAGATGGGAATTCTATGACTGGGGCCGTAAGCGGGACAATGTGGCTGAAAAATACAAGGCGGTAAAACAGGCAGACAACGAGGTCCGCCAGACCGAGGACAACGTGACCATCGAGGTGAACGACCAATACCGCAAATTGCAGGAATCCCGGGTGCGATTGAACGTGGCGCGGCTGTCACAGGAAACCGCCAGAGAAAAACTGCGCGTTGCCATGGACGAATACAAACAGAAAGCAGTGTTGTTGAAAAGCGTCCTGCAGGATGAAACGTCACTGGCGGAGTCGAATCGTCAATACGAGGATGCACTGCTGTCCTTTTGGAAAGCCAAGGCCGACTTCGAGAAGGCTATCGGGGAGGAATGAATGAAGGACGCTGTCTTAGGGTTGATCGGCATTCTGGCATGCGCATTGGCAATGGCGGGCTGCGCCCGTGAAAAGGGTTACGAGAAGCCGTTAAAACCCGTACGGGTTACGCTCGCAAAATCTTACGCTGGGAGCCGCGGAATACGCTATTCAGCCTCCATTAATCCGTACAGCCAGGTAAATATGTCTTTCAAAGTCAATGGCTACGTTCGAGCGATTCTCCGGAAAAAAGGTGCTGATGGGCGCATGCGCGACGTGCAGGAAGGGGATCGGGTGGATGCAAACACCACTTTAGCGTGGGTGCAAGAGGGCGATTATGTGGATAAAGTGAACCAGGCAAAAGCGCAACTGTCCGGGAATCTGGCCGCGTTGACTAAAGCCCGTCTTGATTTTGCCCGTGCGAAAAGCCTTTACGCGACCCAAAGCCTGACCAAGCCCGACTACGATGCCGCCGTTGAAGGACTCAGCGTGGCCATGGCGCAGGTGGATGCGGCCCAAGCACAGTTGAAGGAGGCACGGACGAACCTCGGCTTTTGTGAACTGAAGGCCCCGATGGCGGGAGTCATCCTGTCACGGAACATCGAAGTGGGGGCGTTGGCAACGCCGGGAACCGTGGGATTCGTCTTATCGGACACATCTTCGGTAAAGGCGGTATTCGGCGTCCCCGGGTCCATGCTGAACACTTTGACACTCGGAAAACCGCTGGCGATTCGAACCGAGTCGGTTCCCAACACAAAATTCCGCGGCCGAATCACGGCCATATCCCCTGCCGCAAATACGAAAAGTCGTGTTTTTGAAGTGGAAATCACGATTCCCAATAAACACAACCAACTCAAACCTGGCATGATCGGCGCTTTGGAGGTGGAAAGTATAAAAGCACCGGAATCCATTGTGGTGCCGTTGAGTGCCGTCGTGAGATCCCCATCCCATCCCACCGGTTACGCTCTATTCATTGCCGAGGGCACCGGCGACAACCCGGCGGCTCGAATTCGTGACGTCAAACTCGGCAATGTGTTGGGGAATATGATCGCCGTGGACGAGGGCGTCAAGGCCGGTGAGCGGGTCATCATTGCAGGAGCAACCATGGTTGTAAATGGAGAGAAGGTGCGGGTGATACCTTAAATTGACGGGAAGATTCCATGGCCCACAAAAGTGACGCTGAGATTATCCGGGAGACGCACAACACGGCTCGTTTTTTTACCGAAAACAGAAGCATATCCTGGATTTTGCTCATTGCCGTGATCCTCTGGGGAATCTATGGATATGTCAATATTCCCAAACGCAAAGACCCGTATATCCCGGTAAGACAAGCCACCGCCGTAACGCCTTGGCCCGGCGTCAGCGCGGAAAAGGTCGAACAACTGGTGACGCGGCAAGTGGAGGAGAAAATCGCGGAAAATTCCGCCATCCACAAACCTGGTCCCACTGAATTCGGCATCAAATCCACCACACTGCCCGGCCTGTCCATTGTTCAGATTCAACTTGGGGAAAATATTTCCGATACACAAAAGGAATTCAACAACATCAATCTCAGGCTCAACAGCCTCAACAACAGTCTGCCACAGGGAGCAGGCCCCATACAATTCAATAGCGGCTTCGGCGAAACAGCTGCGTTAATGCTCACCGTGGCCAGCCCCAAAGAAAGCGACGTTGAAATCTCATTGAGGGCCCGTGAGATCAAGAAAGCCATCGAGCAGGTTCGATCCCTGGCGGCGCCTGAGAAAATGGACACCAGGATGGCGGTCGTGGTGGCTTTTCCGAAATCCGACGATACCGAAATACCCGCGCGGATGCGCGATCTGCTTGCCCGCGCCATGGTTTACGGCAAGCTTGCCAGCGGTATCCTCCCCATCCAGGGACCGGGATATGTGGGACTCGACGCCACCATGCATGCCGACGAACCAACCATCCTGGCCTTTGTTCGTAAATTCGCTCAGAATGGGTTGGGATTATCAGGGATCTATCCCGATGTATGGCCCCCCATGGTGATCCGTGATCCGAAGGAAACCGAATCTGAGCTGGTTCGGGTGGCCGGTGATAAATACAGTTACGCAGCCCTCGACGATATTACGGGCCTCATGCAAAGGGTTTTGCTGACCGTTCCGCAGGTATCCAAGATTCAGCGCTCGGGCGTTCTCCCGGAACGGGTTTATCTCTCTTATTCCCAGGAACAACTCGCCTCTTACGGAGTACAGCCGTCCAACATCAAAGCCATCCTCAACGCGCGCAACATAACCCTTCCCGGCGGAGTACTGCAGGTCGGAAACTCCAATCTCATCATCGATCCTACGGGTCAGTTCACCAGCGCCAAACAGATCGGCGACGTCATCATCACCAACACGTCCGCTGGAACGCCAGTGTATTTGCGCGATCTTGTGTCCATATATCGGGGCTACCAAAGCCCGCCGACTTTCCTCAATTATTACACCTGGATGGATGCCAAAGGCCAATGGCATAGAACCCGCGCCATCACTCTGGCCGTGCAGATGCGCGCCGGAGAACAAATCGGCGAATTCGGAAAAGCCATTGACGCAACGATATCACAACTGAAGCAGGATCTACCCGACGATCTCATCATCGCCAAAACATCCGACCAGCCGCGCCAGGTCCGGGAAAACATCGATCTCTTTATGACTGCCCTTTATGAGGCGATTGCCCTCGTGGTTTTTGTTTCGCTGCTCGGCTTCTGGGAATGGCGCTCCGCCTTGCTGATGGCTATCTGCATCCCGATCACCCTGGCCATCACCTTTGGGATGATCTTCTCGCTGGGGATTGATCTGCAGCAAGTCTCCATTGCAACCCTGATTATCGCGCTGGGTTTGCTGGTGGACGACCCCATTGTCGCCGGCGACGCCATCAAGCGCGATCTGGCCGAAGGCCATCTCCCTTTGGTGGCCGCCTGGCTGGGCCCTACAAAACTCGCCAAGGCAATCATGTTTGCAACCATTACCAATATCGCCGCCTATCTGCCGTTCCTCCTGCTGCCCGGTAATACAGGGACCTTTCTCCGCAGCCTGGCGATCGTCATGGCATGTACACTCATCGCTTCGCGTCTTGTCTCCATGACGTTTCTCCCTTTGCTGGGGTACTACTTGCTGAGGCCGTCCAAGAGAGTCGAACGCTCCATCGAGGAGCGCAGCAAGCGAGGATTCACGGGATTCTACTACAAGGTCGGTCATTTCGCCATCGATCACCGCTGGCTCGTATTTCTTTCGTCGCTGGTCTTTTTGGGCCTGGGAATCTATGAAGGCAAACAGCTCAAAACCTCCTTCTTTCCGGACGATGTTCAATATCTGTCCTATTTGGATATTCGACTGCCGGAGAGCGCTCCCGTATCGGCAACCAATGACATCGCGATCCGCGCTCAGAACATTGTTGAAGAAGTGACCGATGAATACGGAAAAGCGCATCCGGACAAGAACGGCAAACCGCGAAAGATCCTAAGATCCGTCACCACTTTCATCGGCGGGAGCAGCCCCCGGTTCTGGTTCTCGCTGACACCTGAACTGAACCAGTTGAACTATGCTCAGCTCATTATCGAGGTCCTGGACAAGCAATACACCCCTCAGCTGGTGGCGCCGCTTCAACGGAGACTCTCGGAAAAAATCGCCGGGGCCCGGGTGGACGTTCGCCAACTCCAGACCAATCCTGTGGAGGTGCCTGTTGCGATTCGCATTTCCGGCAGGGCCGACATCAACGCCCTTAAGGAAAATGAGGATATCAGGGTCCTCAGGTCCCTGGCGGATCAAGTAAAACGCATCCTGCGCCCGATCCGGGCCGCAGACCGTATTCATGACGACTGGGGGTCGGAAAGCTTTGTGGTGAAGCTGCAGGTGAATCCGGATCTCGCCAATGAATCCGGCGTGACCAACGAGGATGTCGCCACTTCATCAACCGCCGCCATGAACGGCATCCAGGTCACCACCTTGCGTGAAGGAGACAAACAGATCCCGGTACTGGTGCGGCTGCTCCCGGAAGAAAGGGCGACACTTTCCGATATTCAAAACCTGTATATCTATTCCACGCAGAGCACGCAAAAAGTGCCTTTCTTAAACATTTCGTCTCTGCAATACAACATGCAAACGGAAAAGATCTGCCGGCTGGAGCACTTCAGGACCATCACCGTAGAGGGGTTTCCGGTTCCCGGATCACTTCCGTCCGAGGTCATGCGTTCAGCGAATCCCCAATTGAAAAAACTGGAAAAATCATTGCCTCCCGGATACAACATGACCATCGGCGGAGAACAGGCTAAGCAAACTCGAGGATTCAGAAACCTGATGATGGTCCTGGCCATTTCCGTTTCCGCCATTTTTATAGGGTTGGTGATTCAGTTCAACAATGCCGTAAAGCCCTTTCTCGTATTCGCTGCCGTGCCGTACGGCGCCGTGGGGGCGCTGACGGCATTGGACATCATGAACGAACCTTTCGGTTTTATGGCCTTTTTGGGCATCGCCAGTTTGGTGGGCGTGATCGTCAGCCATGTGATCGTGCTGTTTGATTTCATTGAAATGATGCATGAAAAAGGGGAGCCCCTGCGCGAATCGCTCCTCGATGCCGGCATCATACGGCTTCGGCCGGTCATGATCACCGTGGGAGCGACCGTACTGGCTCTCTTTCCCCTGGCCATGCACGGCGGACCGCTCTGGCAGCCGCTGTGCTATGCACAAATCGGGGGACTGGCCCTGGCAACCTTCATTGAATTGCTGCTGGTGCCCGTACTCTATGCCATATTCGTTCTGGACCTGAAAATCGTAAAATGGCGGACGACATCAAGCAATGGCCAGATGCGTGACGGATGATGCGTGATGAATCACGGGCGGCGGATCATGATGTTTCATGTCCCGCGAATCAGTGCCGGTTGAACACAATTTGATCCCCTTCCACATCGGCCGTAACTTCTGTTCCTTCTGAAATATTACCCTGCAGGATCTCCATGGACAGCGGATTTTCAATATATTTTTGAATGGCCCGTTTGAGCGGACGCGCACCGTACACCCGGTCAAAGCCTTTGTCAGCCAGAAATGCACGGGCATTGTCGGAAAGAACGAGCGTTATATTCATTTCAGCCAGCCTCGATTCCAGCCGCTTCATCTGGATATCTACGATGTCGCCGATCTGCGCCTCGGTCAAATTGTGAAAAATGATGATTTCATCGATCCGGTTTAAAAATTCGGGTTTAAAACTGGCCCGAAGGGCTTCGGTGACCTTATCTTCCATTTCTTCGCGGCTGGATCCGTCGAAGTCCTGGATCCACCGGCTTCCGACATTGGACGTCATGATAATGAGGGTATTTTTGAAATCGACCGTCCGCCCGTGGCCGTCGGTCATACGCCCGTCATCCAATATCTGAAGCAACACATTAAAGACCTCGGGATGCGCTTTTTCGATTTCGTCGAACAGCACAACCGCATACGGGCGTCTCCGAACCGCCTCCGTCAGATACCCCCCTTCTTCATATCCCACATATCCGGGAGGTGCGCCGATGAGCCTTGCCACCGCATGTTTTTCCATATATTCGGACATGTCGATGCGAATAATGGCCTGGTCGCTGTCGAAAATAAATTCCGCCAGGGCTTTTGCCAGTTCTGTTTTACCGACACCGGTAGGCCCCATGAATATAAAGGATCCGATGGGCCGGTTGGGATCCTGCAACCCCGAACGGGCCCGGCGTACGGCATTGGAAACCGCTGAAATGGCCTCTTCCTGTCCGACGACTCTGTCTGACAAGCGATCTTCCATATGGACCAGTTTTTCTCTCTCACCCTCGAGCATTCTACTGACCGGAATTCCCGTCCATCTGGATAAAACCTCTGCAATGTCTTCGGCATCGACCTCCTCTTTGAGCATTTTTTGGTGTTTTTGCAACCCCGCCAGTTTCTCATTGGCATCTTTTAACCGGTTTTTGAGTTCCGAGGATTTTCCATACCGGATTTCCGCGACTTTGGCCAGGTCCCCTTCCCTCTGGGCTTGCTGTTCTTCAATGCTGAGCTGCTCCTGCTGTTCCTTGATGGTTCTGATGGTCTGGATGTTATCCTTTTCTTTCTGCCAGTGGGCTTTCATTTCAAGAATTTCATCGGTCATGTTGCCGATGTCCATCTCCAGTCTTGACAGGCGCTCCTTTGAGGCAGCATCCGATTCTTTCTTCAGTGCTTCTCTTTCGATTTCTGCCTGGGTGATCTTGCGCTGGATTTCATCAATCTCGACGGGCATGCTGTCGATTTCGATCCTGAGTTTTGACGCGCACTCATCGATCAAGTCAATGGCCTTATCCGGTAAAAAACGGTCGGATATATACCGGTGAGACAGGGTTGCCGCAGCCACGATGGCCGAATCCTTGATGCGCACGCCGTGATGGACTTCATACTTTTCCTTGAGACCCCGTAGAATCGAAATGGTATCTTCCACGGTGGGTTCGAGAACCATCACCGGTTGAAATCGCCTTTCAAGGGCGGCATCCTTTTCAATATATTTTCGATATTCGTTGATGGTGGTGGCGCCCACGCACCTCAGCGTGCCCCTTGCAAGGGCCGGTTTGAGCATGTTGGATGCGTCCATGGCCCCTTCACTGGCGCCGGCGCCCACGAGAGTGTGCAGCTCATCGATAAACAGTATGACCTCTCCTTCTGCTTTTTCGACCTCTTTAAGGACCGCTTTCAAACGATCTTCAAATTCTCCCCGGTATTTTGCACCGGCGATGAGCGCGCCCATATCCAGGGCTACAAGCCGCCGGTTCTTAAGGGTTTCGGAAACATCGCCGGCCACAATGCGCTGGGCCAGGCCCTCGACGATGGCGGTCTTTCCCACTCCCGGTTCGCCGATGAGCACAGGGTTGTTTTTGGTCCGGCGCGACAGCACCTGGACGATTCGCCGGATCTCATCATCGCGGCCGATCACCGGATCGAGCTTTCCCAAACGGGCCAGGTCGGTGAGATTGCGGCTGAACTTGTCCAAAGCCTGGTATTTTTCTTCAGGATTCGGATCCGTAATACGCTGGGAACCCCGAATATCCATAAGAACCTTTAGAATCGATTCCCTGGTAATTCCCTTTGCTTTGAGGATTCTGGCAGCGTCTCCTTTTTTTTCGTCGGCGATTCCCAAAAAGATATGCTCGATGCTGACATACTGGTCTTTCATATTAGCGGCTTCCGCAAATGCGGCATCGAGGACACTTTTGGTCCGTGAAGAAATATAGCTGTCGCCCACAGCCCCTCCGCTCACCTTGGGCAATTTGTCAATGGCATAGGAGAGTTCATGGGAAATATCGCCGACCGAAACCCCCAGCTTGTTCAGCATGGCCCGGGCAATGCCTTCGGGTTCATCGAGCATGGTCGAAAGCAGATGCTCGGGCTCGATCTGCTGATTCTTATGCGTCGACGCCAAAGATTGCGCATTTTGAATGAGCTCTTGAGATTTTATGGTGAATTTGTCGAAACGCATTCATCCCTCCAGTTTGTGTTATTTTTAAGCGCCTAAAAAATAACCATTGACTGCTTAATGTCAAACCATTTAAATAAATGACTTTTACCCAATCTCAATTGAGGTCTTATCCTGCAAGGAGGAATCGGCTTGCTCGGCACCATCGTCAATACGCTGGCCATCATCGCCGGCAGTCTGTTGGGTTTTGTTCTCAGAGGCGGTATCGCAAAGAAATATCAGGTTACCATGATGCAGGCCATCAGCCTCGCGGTGATACTGATCGGCCTTAAAATGGCCTTTAAAACCGATGATATATTACTGGTCATTTTCAGCCTGGTCATCGGAAGCCTGTTGGGAGAGTTTTTAAAAATAGAAAGCCGGTTGGAGAACCTGGGAAAACGGCTTGAAACCAAATTTGCAAAAACCGGAGGCGGTTTCGCCAAGGGATTTGTGACAGCCAGCCTGGTTTTTTGTGTGGGGTCCATGGCCATCGTGGGATCCATGGAAAGCGGGCTGACCAACAACCATCACACCCTCTTTGCCAAGTCCGCCCTGGATGGATTGTCCTCCATTGTTTTTGCATCGACATTGGGCATCGGCGTGCTGTTTTCCTCGATCTCCGTCTTCGTATACCAGGGATTTATCACCCTGACCGCATCATTGATGAAACCGTTTTTAATTCCATCGGTCATCGATCAAATGTCCGGCGCCGGCGGTCTGCTGATCATGGCCATCGGTTTTAACCTGCTCGAAATTCGGAAGATCAAAGTCGGCAACATGCTTCCCGCCATATTTATTCCGCTGATCTACTACATGTTGAAACAATTGGTTAATCTTGTCTAACATTCTATGAATGACAGAATTCCCTTCCTTTGACACCATATCGCTCTCCTGTACAACGGTTAATTACTGAGATAAATACAACCTAAAAAGTAATCCAATAAAAAAATGAAATAGGAATATTGACAATTCATTTTCCGAAATTATTTTTTCGTTTAAAAGATACCATCAGGTTGGAGCATTAATCTAACCGCTTAACAAACCGCAAAATAATAAAGAAAGGAGGATGTCGTCATGCTTTACAAAAGGTTATTCAATATGCCGTCTTGGGGATTCGACAGGGCTTTTCGCGAGTTCGATCGCCTGCGCAGGGAAATGGATGATCTTTATGGCGCTATATCCGGTGGAACTCTTCCAATGCCCTCCGCCGGCGTATTCCCGCTGACAAACCTGTCTGAAGATTCTAAGAACTATTACGTACGAGCTGAGCTGCCCGGTATAAAGTCTAATGAGCTGGACATTCAGGTTACCGCTGAAGGGATTTCCATTTCAGGCGAAAGGAAGATACCCAAGGAAGGCGAAAACGCAAGATACCACAGACGAGAGAGAGAAGCGGGGAAATTTTCCAGATTAATCAATTTCCCCGGACAAGTGCATACGGAAAAAGTTGAAGCCTCCATGGAAAATGGCGTGTTGAAGGTGACCATTCCCAAATCCGAGGCTGCCAAACCCCGGCAAATTACAGTGAAATAAATTCCCTATATGTTTAACGAAAGGAGGGATAACCATGTCGGATAAAGAATCTAAAAATCTTCAGGTAAAGCCGAAAAAAGAACTCACTTCGACACCCGAGCAAACACGGCCGGGATTGATCTTTACACCCAATGTGGACATTTTCGAGACCGATCATGACATTACGCTTTTGGCGGATATGCCTGGGGTATCAGCCGATACGCTGACCATCGACCTTAGAAAAAACATATTGACCTTGACGGGCGAGGTCGCGCCTCTTGAAAGCGCAAATGAAGAACATATCATGATTGAATACGAAACAGGCAAATACCACCGGCAATTTAACCTTTCCAGCGTCATCGATCAAAGAAAAATCGACGCCAAGTTGAGCGACGGCGTACTCAGGCTGACGCTGCCGAAAGTCGAAGAGGCCACGCCTCGTAAAATTGACGTCAAAACCGGATAAACTTCACACTGCGCCGGATGTCCAGAAGTTTAAAGGAAATCCGGCGCATTTATCATTTTTGTCCGCAGCCATTTAATGGTGCGGCGTTTCCCAAAAATCTTCCGTTAACTCATTATGGATTAAATGCCCATGGAATCAAGATGAAGCGCAAGACATGCGATCATAAATCAATCTTCATCTTTACCGGTCAGAAACAACCAGAAAAGCGTCATTCCAATCAACGTCACTATCACCAGCAAATAGGTGACGGATTCCGTATGTGTCATAAAATCCTGAAGCGTATAAAAAACCTGATGCATAGTCCAAGCCTTTCTTAGTGCGCATCCTTATAATCCGGATGTTCATATAAAATGGGCATTCGCGTAACGATAAAGCGGTACAGCACGAAACCGATCATAACGATAAAGACGGAGATTCCGATTTCTGTCCAGCGCGGAAAATATCGCTCATCCGGCGGCAGCTGCCAGTTGAAAGCAACCAGGCAGACATTGAATCTGTTAAGGATAACGCCCAACACCGCCAAGACGGACGTCCATCTTATCAACCCCAAGCTTTTTATGCGGACACCAACGGAATACAGAACGCTCGGGAGGGCTACAAAACCTAAAAGTTCTACGAGATACCAAATTCCATATCCGGTTTTAAGGTAATGCCAGTTGTTGCCGGAAGATATGCCCATCACCTTGATGGCGAAATATCCGGCGAGAACATAGGATGCGGCTTTGCCGAATCCTAAAGTGATATCGTTGGTTTCTTTGAGGTGTGTTTCATCCATTTTGTAGGCAAAGAACCGGTGGGAAAGGGTGCTTTCCAGAATCACCATGGAAAGCCCTGCGATGATGCTGGTTACAAAAAAGTAAATGGGTATATAAGAAGAATACCACAACGGATGCAGTTTCGACGGTGCGATTAAAAACAGAGAACCCAGCGAGGACTGATGCATGGTGGACAGTACCACGCCGAATATGGTGAGAAGGATGGTCAATTTAACCACGAGATCGCGGGCTTTTTTCAATCCCAGCCATTCCAGGGCCGCCGGAGAGAATTCGATAAAGAGTACCGTGAGGTATGTGGCCACACAGAGAGCCACTTCAAAGAGAACGGAAGTGGTCCCTTGTTGGACAAACAGAGGATATGGAAGACGCCAGGGGCGGCCCACATCATACTGCAGTGCTATAATAACCAGGAAATACCCCAAAAAGCCGGTGAGGATGGCAGGTCTCACCGCGGAATGATATTTTTTCATGCCAAACAGGTATACCGCCGCAGATGTCACATACCCTCCGGCTGCCAGCGCCACGCCGCAGAGAAGATCAAAGCTGATCCACAGTCCCCAGGGATTATTGTCGGAAAGATTGGTAATGGCTGCCAGTCCACCGGTAAATCGCAGATAGGTGAGATAAACACCCAACCCTAAAACGATTATGGCAATGAAATTAAAGAGGCTGAAAATTGATTTCTGTTCTCCGGTTGTTGCTTGGGCCATCAGGATTCCTCCTCGGTTTGAGTCTTGGCAGCGCCTTTTTTATCCATTGCAGCAGCGACAGCTTGTTTTTGTTCTGTTTGGGCGATTTTTTCTTTGCGTTTTGAAACCGCGTAAATACCGGCCAGAAGCGCCGGCCACAGCCCCGCGATGACCGGTACGGAGCTTAACGCGCCTGCAGTCAATTGGGGGGCTGGGGTCACTCCCAGGTCTTCACGCATCCCCAGGTCTTTAAAGGGAGTCCCGGAGATATAGAGCCAACTGGTCCCTCCCATTTCATGTTCACCGTAAATATGATCCACATACCGGTCCGGGTATTTTCGGAATCGTTCCCGGGCAAGTTTAATCATATCTTTTCGTTTTCCGAAGCTAAGCGCTTCCATGGGGCAGGCCTCGACACAGCCGGGAAGCTGTCCTTTGATGATTCTCGGATAGCACATGGTGCATTTTTGAATTCGAGGTGTCAGAACCTGGTCGTATTCGAAGGTGGGAATTTCAAAAGGGCAGGCAATCATACAATACCGGCAGCCGACACATACGGAGGAATCGTAAATCACGGCGCCGGTACGGGTTTTGGTTAACGCCCTTACAAAGCAGACGGACGCACATGCCGGCTCCAGACAGTGATTACACTGTTTTTTATAGAACACAGGACTTTTGAATGGTACTTTGTCTTCATATTTATTGACCACCGTATAGGCTTTAGTGGTGGTTCTGCGGCGGGTATTCAGCACGGAGAGGTCCGTAAAGGGTTTGTCCGGGGCTGGCAGATTGTTCACTTTATTGCATGCATCTTCACAGCTCCGGCACCCCACGCACAGTGTAATGTCGTGAAGTATCGCAAAGCTGTTGGGATAACCGGTAAAAAGTTCGTTCGTTGCGGCAGCGGCTGATTTGCCGAAAGCGGTGCTCATGCCTGCCGCACCGAGCCATCCTAAAAAATTTCTTCTGGATATGGTCATATGAAATACCTCAAAAAAATCGATCTCGATTAACCGTTTTGCTTGCAATCAGATAAAATGATGACAATCGGGTCCACATATCGCCGATTAAGATGCAACTTGTGATTCTTTTTTTCGCTCTTTATGGCAAGATGTACAGCTTATATATTTTGTTACCCCCATTTTTTGGTGACATCCCAAGCACTGCTGGTG
>JBAUWG010000312.1:0-1812 GCA_049583675.1 Desulfobacterales bacterium
AAAATTATTGTTACCGCGCATACGAATAATTATCTATTTCAGTACCGGCGATTCGGAAAAATATCAAAAAGGCTCTTGGCGCCTTTGGAAAAATGGACCTATCAAATCGCCGACCGAATTTTATCGGTTTCAAGCTATGTCAAAAAAAACCTGATCAACGATTATCAAATCCCTTCTTTCAAATGCCTTTTAATCCCAAATGGCGTCAACTCCGACACCTTTCATCCGGTATTGCATAACTTCCAAGACCAAAAAACCATTTTATATGTCGGCCGACTCTATAAAGGGAAAGGATTAGAGTATCTGATCGACGCCGTAGAACGCCTTATCCCGGATCACCCGTCTGTCTGCCTCTGGGTGGCCGGTCAAGGCATTTATATTAAGAAGATCAAGGCATTCATTCGAGATAGATTGATCCGTCAACATATTATTTTTTTGGGGTGGAAAGACAGCGATGCGCTCAATCAACTATACAACAAGGCAACCGTCTATGTGATGCCCTCCATTGTGGAAGGTTTCGGGATGACGCTTTTGGAGGCCATGGCATGTGGATGCCCGGTTATCGCGACCGATTCCGGCGGCGCGGTAGATATCATCCGGCATAATGATAACGGCTTATTGGTGTCCTATGGGAATACTGCACAATTGGCGGCATCCATCAACTCTCTTATAACCAATGAAACAAAGAAAAATCGTTTCAAACAAAATGGGCTCGCAACCATACGGGAATTTAAATGGGACACCATCGCGAACAGACTCTATGGTGTGTACATGGACGCAGATACTCATGAGATATCAACAGGTTAAATTCATTGAATCTCTTCAAAAACATTTCGATATTTTTCATAGATGTGAGTCCATCCAAAATTGCCGGCTACTGTGGATTTTATCTGATCTTTTCTCAAGCTCATGGTCGAAATGGCATTCATAAAACTCTCTGCATCCCTCTCTGGAACCAGACAGCCGGTTCTACCGTCCAGTACGGCATCCCTAATGCCTTGAATATTGCTTGCGACTACCGGCAGTCCACAGCTCCCCGCCTCGATGGCAACGATGCCGAATCCCTCGACATCATCCTCGACGGTAATATTGGGCAAAATAAATACGTTAGATCCGTTGTAAAGCAAATTCCTCATTTCATCCGTTGTTTTTCCCAATAAAAACACCCTTTGGTTCAGTTTATGTTTAGCTATCCTTTCCAGGATAGATGGGTATTCCGGGCCGTCGCCGGCGACAATGTAGATATAAGCGTTGTCTAAGCGAGGCATCACATCTTCCACAAACCATGAAACGCCTTTACGCTTTACAAGACGACCAACCGTTGCAAGAATTTTTTTTTCTAATAACGGTGTTCCGAGGACATCTTCAAGCATAAGACGGGCTTCGCTCGAGGATTTGGATAACATAAAATCACTCGGGGTCACCCCGTTTGGAATCACCCGGCACTTTGGCCGTGCTATCCCTCGCTTTATGCATTCGTTCCTGGTCGATCTGCTCACACAAATTACCCTATCCAGGCACGAAACACATTTAGGAATAATGGTTTGATAAAGCGGGTTTGGGAACGTAATGTCGAGGCCATGAACGCTTGTTGTCACGTTTCTGCCTGTCATGAATTTCAATAGCAAACCCAAGGGCGAAAGAAATGCATCACAAAGGTGTACCGCATTGATATGATGTTTATGAATGATTAGCAGCGCTTTGAAAAAACAATACGGTAAAAACCAAAACAGATGAATTTTGGATTTTGACAAGACGATCTTCCACGTGGGTCCCTGTTTTTCAAATTCATGGATGAGGTTGAAGCTGTAA
>JBAUWG010000313.1:0-1503 GCA_049583675.1 Desulfobacterales bacterium
GAAATGGGCATTGACTCCATTATCGAATTGATTGAGACGCTGCGGGGGAAAAACGGCTGCCCTTGGGACAAAAAGCAGACGCCGAAAACCATTCTGGCATATCTTTTGGAAGAGACTTACGAACTCATGGATGCAGTTGAATCCAATGATCCGGCCCAGATCTGCGGGGAGCTCGGGGATGTATTGTTTCACATTTTTTTTCTGGTCATTCTCTTTAATGAGAAGGGCTATTTTGGCATCACAGACGTTTTCGATCAAAATGTAGAAAAAATGACTCGCAGGCACCCTCATGTTTTCGGCAATGACACCGTCGCCAGCGTCGATGACGTCAAAAAGCGATGGTATCAAATTAAAATGGAAGAAAAAGACGGCTCCCCAGCGGCGTCCATTCTGGATTCCATCCCCGCAAGCCTTCCGGCTTTGATGCGTGCTTATAGAATATCCGAACGGGCGGCCAGAACAGGATTCGACTGGGAAGATGTGGCCGGTGTTATGGAAAAGGTCGCAGAAGAATGGTCAGAGTTCAAAACAGAGCTTCACCGGCAAAAAGAATCCGAAACAGATGACCATCGCCTCGCGCTGGAATTTGGAGATATGCTCTTTACACTCGTGAATGTGGCGCGGTTTACCCATATTCATCCTGAGACCGCCCTGAGAGATGCCACGAATAAATTTGAAAGGCGCTTTAAGCACATGGAAAAGCAAATTGCCGACAGTCAAAGGGATATTCGATCGGTTTCTCAAAAGGAAAAGGATGCATTGTGGGAGCAGGCCAAAGTCAGTATTGGTTAATACCCAAAAAATTCAGGCAATACCTGCAAGATTCAGCCGCTGTCATTCCCTCCTATGGTCATCAGGCGCCATTGTCGCCATGGCCGCATAACATAAAACTCATGAAAAGCTAACAATATGATAATAATAAGTTGGAATGATTCAGGGCGATATTCCTTTGGAAATTTGAAATGTACTTTCTAAATATTATATATTTTAAATGTCTTAATGCAAAAGGATAATACAGATTATGCCTAAAGAACGCATTCTTGTGGTGGAGGACGAACAAGATATTCTCGAACTGGTGAGATACAATCTGGCCCGGGAAAACTACCAGGTTTTTTGTACCGGCTCCGGTGAAGAAGCCTTACGGATCGTTGCCTCCGAAACACTGAATTTGATCGTTCTGGATCTCATGCTTCCGGGAATAGACGGTCTCGAGGTGGCACGGCGGCTGAAAAACAATCCCCGGAGCCAAAATATTTTTATCGTTATGCTGACAGCAAAAGGGAGTGAGGCGGACATCGTCACCGGTCTTGAACTGGGAGCCGACGATTATATTACCAAACCTTTCAGCCCCAGGGTTCTTTTGGCTAGAATTAAAGCGGTCATCCGCAGATCGAAAGATGAGAAACCCAAGGACACGGCCGTGATTCGGATACACAATCTGATCATCCACCCCGGGCGTCGAGAGGTTCTCGTGGGTGAAATACCGGTGACCCTGACCTATAC
>JBAUWG010000314.1:0-1702 GCA_049583675.1 Desulfobacterales bacterium
CCCAATCTCTGATAATCGGATGCGAGCCTGACTTTCCTTTGACACAGCTTGGTGATGGTGAGCGTGATGTTAGACATGGAATTGCCTTTCGAATCTGAGACCACATCTCTATGATAAACACCCGCTACCAGATCGGCCAGGTCGACGGCAGGAGATTTATCTCCGTTGCTGACCCAGACCCAATAAACAGCCAAGCCCAAGAAGACGAAAATTGTCGGAGATCAATCTATAGTGCAAAAAGATCTGATCCTAAACTTAGCGATTCCAATACAAAGCGCGGTTGCGTTTAAGCGCATGATGTTTACCTTAATTTTGCCCGGCAAAAGGGTATCAAAAAATCCACGTGGAGGGCAATAGCTATGGCTAAAAAAATGTCCAGTAAAGAAAGTGTCTGCATGGAAAGGTGCTATCTTGAATCCCGGAATTGCAGGCAAAATGAACCATAGAGGAGGATATTCAAATGCCCATCGAAAACATCGACAAGGAAAAAGACTGCATCAGCAGATGCCAGGAAGAATTTATCGACTGCGTTGAAGATGATCACTCAGATTGTGTTTCAACTTTTAAAGACTGTTCCGGCACCTGCGAACGTTGACCATTGACGGCCGCTGCCGCGAAATCATAATTTCAATATCGTTCGCGCGTCATCGGGTGTCGCCACCTCGCGGCCGTATTCCTGCGCCAGCCTGACAATGCGCTCCACAAACTGGGCGTTGGTTTTGGCCAGAATCCCCCTGTTGTAGTAGATATTGTCTTCCATACCAACGCGTATGTGACCGCCCATGACCATTGCCATCATTGACATCGGCAAATGGCCTTTGCCGATCCCGATAATGGACCAGGTGGAATTTTCAGGGATATAGTCGTGCAAATAGATAAGCGACTTGGGCGTTGCCGGTGCTCCCCAGGGAGTTCCCAGCACCAACTGGAAGTGCAGCGGTTCGTCTAACTTCCCTTCATCCCGCATGCGAAGGCAGGTGAGGAGCATTCCCAGATCGAAAATCTCAAGCTCCGGTTTTACGCCCGCTGTCCTCATTTTTTCCGCCGCCCGTTCAAGAAACTCCGGCGAATTCAAAAAAACGGAACCTCCCAGATTAATCGATCCCGCATCGAATGAGGCCACTTCCGGTTTCAGGTCAAGCGGCGCCAGCCGCTCCTCGGAGGGAAGATTGCGGCCCGGGATGCCGCTGGTGGTCAGGCACAGGATCAAATCGGTTTTTTCCCGCAAAATATCAACAACCTGTCTGAATTTTTCCACATCCTGGGTTCCCAGGCCGGTTTGCGGATCGCGTACGTGGATGTGGACCATAGCGGCGCCTGCCTTCCAGCACTCGACAGCGGATTGGGCAATCTCCTCTGGTGTTAAGGGGATGTAGGGCGTGGTTTCGCGCGAAATTCGGCTCCCAGTGATGGCGGCGGTTATGATTAACTTTTCCATATATTTATCCTAAAGCAATGTTTTTGGGGTCTGTATTTTTAACATAACGCCATTCGACCCTGATTTCAACCGCCCAAATCCAATTTACATATGTTGTGTCAGATCCAATATCTGGTATAATGTGCAATTAAGCTTGTACAATTCCTGATTTAATTTCGCAAAATTATAAAAAGTTTTAAAACCAAATCGGTGTTGCTGAAATTTATTGTGTTCCCGCCGTATGGAGGAGGAGCTTCGTATTTGCGTTAATTCCGGTTAAGTTGA
>JBAUWG010000315.1:0-8279 GCA_049583675.1 Desulfobacterales bacterium
GGCTTGGGTGGACATTGCATTCCCATTGACCCTTTTTATCTGGCATGGAAAGCCAGAGAATATGATTTTTCAACCCGTTTTATCCAGCTTGCCGGAGAAATCAACATATCCATGCCGTATTATGTTATTGAAAAAACGATGGAAGCTCTCAATGAACATCGAAAGAGCCTCAATGGAAGCCGCATTCTGGTTCTTGGCGTGGCGTATAAAAAAGACGTTGACGATGATAGAGAATCTCCGGGATATGCCATCATGAAAATGCTTTTGGGAAAAGGCGCGGTTGTCCATTACAATGATCCCTGGATTCCAAAACTTCATACCACCCGGAAATATAGCTTCCAAATGGAATCGACTCCCATTACGCCGGAGTTGCTTGCCCAAATGGATGCCGTGATCATCGTCACCGATCATAGTGATTATGACTGGGGTCAAATCGTCGATCATTCCAATCTGGTGATCGATACCCGGAATGCGACCAAAGAAATAAAAGAGAACAGAGAGAAAATCGTCATGGCATAAGGAGACGAGAAACCATGAAAGGAATCATTTTAGCCGGAGGGTCGGGAACCCGGCTCTATCCCGTTACCCGCGTGGTCAGCAAACAGCTTTTACCGATATACGATAAACCCATGATATATTACCCCCTGTCTGTTTTGATGCTGGCGGGAATCAGAGACATCCTCATCATTTCAACACCCGAGGATTTGCCTTTGTTTAAAAAACTCCTCGGAGACGGTTCCTGGTTGGGCCTTTCTTTTTCTTATGCCCAGCAGTCGCGGCCGGAAGGGCTGGCCCAGGCTTTTATCATCGGCAAGTCATTTATCGGAAAAGACCCGGTATGTCTGATTCTAGGAGACAACATATTTTACGGTCACAGCCTGACCAATATTTTAAAGCGGGCGGTCCGTCTCGAAAAAGGCGGCCTGATTTTCGGCTATCTGGTTAAAGATCCCAAGCGGTACGGCGTGGTTGAGTTTGATTCAGACGGCAATGTCATCGGTATTGAAGAGAAACCCAATAAACCGAGGTCAAATTATGCCGTTCCCGGACTTTATGTCTATGACAATAGCGTCGTCGATATCGCCGAACATCTGAAACCCTCGGCAAGGGGAGAACTGGAAATTACAGATATCAACCTTGAGTATCTCAAAAAAGGGCAGCTAAGGGTCGAACTTTTGGGTAGAGGATTCGCCTGGCTGGACACCGGAACGCAGGAAGCCCTTCAGCAAGCCGCCAGCTATATTCAGGCCATTCAGGACAGACAGGGGCTTAAAGTATCGTGCATTGAAGAAATTGCATACACCCTCGGGTACATCGACAAAAAAGAACTGGCAAACCTGGCGGCCGGTTTGGCCCAGAACGAGTACGGCCAGTATCTGCTACGATTGATTGACGAAGAAGAGAATAATATTCAGAGCTATTAGGAAATAGGGAAGAGAAAAGAGAAAAGAGAACAAGAAAAGACGTCTAACCTTCCTGTTCTTCCTCTTTTCTAATTTCTATTTGCTATTTTTTTTCATTCTTTGCCGGCAACGCCGGCTTCGTCAAAGGTGAGTACTTCATTAAAGACGCGAACCGCACCTTCTATGATACACATGGACAGCGCACCACCGGTGCCTTCTCCCAGTCGCATGCCCAGATCGAGAATCGGTTCGATTCCCATGTACTTCAGCATGTTCCGGTGGCCTGCTTCTTCCGAACAATGCCCTCCGAACACATAGTCGATGCTCCGAGGACACAGGGAATAGGCAATCAAGGCGCCGGCTGTGGAAATAAAACCGTCGATGACCACCGGCCGGCTGTGAAAGGCGGCAGCTAAAATACATCCGGCAATCCCCCCGATTTCATAACCCCCTACCTTGGCCAAGACATCCAACGCATCAAGGGCGTTCGGTTGATTAATCCGAATTCCCTTCTTAACCGTTTCGAGTTTTATGGAATATCCTTTATCATCGATTCCGGTTCCCCGACCCACCATGTCTTTTGGATCGATGCCGGTGATGACGCTTCCAATGGCCGCGGATGGCGTGGTATTGGCAATTCCCATATCTCCGGTGCCCAACAAATCAATACCTTGATGAAAAAGATCGGTCGCCAGTTGGAATCCGGCTAATATTGATTTTTCAGCATCCTGTCGGCTCATGGCCGGACCTTTTGCCAGATTGGCCGTTCCCGCCGCGATCTTTCGTATCAGCAGCCGGCTTCCGCCGTCTATAGATTCCGGATCGAAATCATCGATAATTCCCATGTCAACCACCCGGACCTGGGCGCCGACATGTCTGGATAGTGCGTTTATTCCTGCACCGCCTTTCAAAAAAGTCCGGATCATTGCGCCGGTAACTTCCTGGGGATAAGCGCTGACACCTTCCTCTGCTACGCCGTGATCGCCCGCCATAATCAATATGGCCTTTCGGTTTACCGAAGGTTTCAGCATTTTCCGGATGCCGCAAAGTCGTTCTGAAATTTCATGAAGTTTTCCCAAAGCACGGGTCGGCATGACCAGTTGGGCTGTCCGTTCCCGGGCCTTTTGGATCCAAAGATCTTCAATTGGGTGTATTCCGTTAATGATTTCTTCAAGTGTCATGGTATATCCTCCTTTGGGTTGTAGTCCAAAAAAAATCCTCAAGCGATGACCGCTTGAGGATTTACCTTCTCCCCACAAACAAAACTTAAATGGCGGGTTTTCTAATTGCAATCAAATCCATAACAGCATCCATATCCATATGACGCTCAAAATGCAACGTGAGAAGGTTATAGGCATGATCTTTGGTTTTAAAACGATTTTCATCAGGGACCTCAATATGTTCAAGGCCGATGGTGTTCAGCCATTTCCGGGTGATTGCCGGTGAGTCAAACATTCCGTGCAGATATGTTCCCATCAATCTTGAATCATGGCTGATACATCCGTCCTCGCCGTTACATGGCGTATGGTTGCGCTCCTGGATGTTAAACAAAAGATTGCCGCCGAACCTTTTGGTCACCCCCATGTGAATTTCATAGCCTTCTCCTTGGGAGTTCTCCCATAAAAATTGCGTCCGGGTGGTGGTTTTAGGGGATTTTAAACGCGTTTCTACAGGCAAAAGATCAAGCCCTCCGGTGGTTCCCGGAGGTCCTTCCAGCCCCAGGTCATCATGTATGAGACGGCCCATCATCTGGTATCCGCCGCAGATGCCCAGAATGTGCCCGCCGGTCCGTGCATATTCTTTTATAAGTCTTTCCCATCCGACGTTTTGCAGCCAATGTAAATCCCAACGCGTATTTTTTGATCCAGGCAAAACAATTGCCTTAAAATGTGAAATATTCCGTGGCCTTTCGATAAATACGACATCCAATCCTTTAAGATCCAAAAGAGGGTCGAAATCGGTAAAATTGGAAATGTGCGGCAGACGAATGACAGCAATTGCCGGAGCATCGGATTCACCCCTTAATTCGGCAACAGAATTTTCGATGGCAACCGCATCTTCCGCTTCAATGCGGATGTCATGGTACCACGGCATTACACCAAATACCGTTTTCCCGGTTTTTTCTTCGATCCAGCGTACACCATCTTTAAACAGGCTGAGGTCGCCTTGAAATCGGTTGATGACAAACCCTTTAATCATATTTTGTTGTTTATTCGAAAGACACGCCAGGGTTCCGACAATCTGGGCGAACACGCCGCCGCGGTGAATGTCTGAAACCAGTATGACCGGTGCATCGGCATATTCGGCCATGGACAAATTGACAATATCGCCGGCCGCAAGATTCATCTCGGCGCAGGATCCTGCACCTTCCATAACAATTAGGTCATAGGTCTTCCTTAACCGATCGAGAGCTTCACAGGCCTTTGAAAACAAGACATCTTTATTTCGATGATATTCGCTGGCCGTGCTGTCGGTTATGGTTTCTCCGAATAGCACCACCTGGGATCCGATGTCTCCGGTGGGTTTTAATAAGATCGGATTCATATCCACGTGGGGCGGGATTTTCGCAGCTTCGGCTTGTACGATTTGGGCGCGTCCCATTTCGAGACCTTCCGGGGTAACGCCTGAATTGTTGGACATATTTTGGGCTTTAAACGGCGCCGTCCGGATACCCCTGTTGATAAAATAACGGCACAAGGCCGTTACAACAACGCTTTTTCCCACTTCGGAACCGGTACCCAGGACTGCTATGCATGGTGCTTTTTTCATGGTGAATCATTCCATTAGTTCAAATCGTATGGGGACCCTGACCCACATATCTACTTTTCTTTTTCCGATCCTTCCGGGGTCGAACAACCACAGTTTTACGGTTGATTTCGCGGCTTTGTCCAGAACCGGATGACCGCTCGACTTAAAAATTTTGATATCTTCCACTGTGCCGTCGGCATTTACCAAAACATCCAGCAAAACATTTCCCTGAAATCCCCTGATTCTTGCAATTCTGGGATATTTGGGAGAAGGATTTGAACGGTATGCCGGCTTGGCTTCATGGATGGTTTCCAGAGGGGATAAAGATGCGCCGTCATGTTCGATGCCTTTTGAAACTGTTTTTAACCCGTCGATTTTGGATACGACATCATTCGCCGAGGTGTCTTCATTATGCTTGGCAATGGCCTTCAAAGCGTCGTCTGCTTTGGATTGAAGCGGAATTTGATCGCGCTTTGGCGCTGATGCCTTCTGTAAGGGTTTTTGTTTGGCGAGTTTGGGTCGCTGTTTATGTTTCTTGACCGTGGGCGGCTTTTTTAAAACCGGTTTTGTTTTCTTTTCGGCCATGGTTCGTTTTTTTACGACCGGATTTTTATGCTTTTGCCCCATGGTTTGCTCTTTTAAAACCGGTTCTTTTTTTTCAAGGGCAGGTCTGGCGGTTGCTTTTCCGGTGATTGAAGTCAGCGTCATGTTCAGTACTAGAGGGACGGGGTTTTCAAGAGAAGGCCTTCCGGGCCAGTTGAAATCAAGGCAAAAGAGAAGTCCGTGGATTCCCAGAGCAAGTACTCCGGCCGTCAATATCGATTTCATGAGTGTTGCTCGGTTTCTGCCTGAAGCGAAATTCTGTTTATCCCCGCCATCTTGATTTGATCCAGAACCCTGAAAAGATTCTGGTAAGAAAGGCTGCGGTCCGCAAATAGCAGAATACCGACCTTTTCATTTGCTGCGGCCTTGTTTCTCAGAACTGAGGATAGGTCGTTAAAGCCGACCTGTTCGTTATCCACATACAGTGTCCCATCTGCTTTTACGGTGACGGAAAGCAAAAGTTCTTTGTCGATTTTAGCGGCAGCGGATGTCGGGAGCAATACCGGCAGCGCATGATGAACGGCCATGGAAAGCATGGCATAGATAAAGAACACAAGGAGAAGAAACACAATATCGATCAGCGGGATCATTTCGATCCGGATCTTTTTGACGGTATGAAGCTGAACTTTCATTGGGCGTCTCCCCTGCGTTCAATATCGGGATTGGCCAGTTTTTCATAAACGATTTCAAGACTGGTGGCATATTTTTCGATATCAAGCGCTGCCTTTTCTATCCGGGAATTGAAATAATTATAGGGAAATACGGATAGAATAGCAATTCCGAGTCCTGCTGCCGTGGTGATCAAAGCCTGCGAGATTCCAGCGGTCACCGCCTGGGGATGCTCGATGCCTGTGGTACCCAGCATTTCAAAGGAAAGAATGATTCCGATCACGGTTCCAAAGATGCCCAGCAATGGCGCCACAGTGATCATGGTATCGATGACGGCCATATATTTCTGCATCTCTTTGATTTCTTCGGCCGCGGCAGCTTCCATGGCTTTGACCATAGAAAAGTCTCGATGAAGAATGCCGGTGATAAGGATTTTGATGATATAATCTTTTGAGCCTTTGGTATTTGACCTGACGGATTCCCAGTCTCCGGTACGACAGAGATCAAGGACATTGTCCACCAGCGTTTTGTCCCTGTTTCTATCCATAGTGATCCAGAATAAAATCCGTTCGATAATCACAGTCAGCACGATGACGGAACACGCCAGCAAAGGATACATGACCGGCCCGCCGGCGATGAATAGGTGCAGCATAGTTTCTCCTTTTGGACGGACCCCAGGATGTTGCAACACATCATAGGGAGTTTAACGTTTTGCCATGTCATTAAAATTCAGCCGAAACTCCGGCGAGAAAATTGATTTCGGGCGATGGATAGAACGCCGTTTCAGTAATTGGGAATGTGCTGAGCGCTCCGTATTCGGAGTATTTTTCATCCGTGATATTATTAACATTTAAAAACGCGGTGAAGTTTTTCCATTGATACTTTAGTTTTGTGTTTACCACCAGATAAGCTTCCTGATTGTCGAAACTGTTGGAAAAATCGCTGATAAACGGTCGTTCTCCCACGTAGTTGCCGTCAACGGCCAGTGTAAACCCTCTGCCGAGTGTAAAGAGACCGCTGAGCGACGCTTGATGTCTCGGAACGTTCGGAAAAGCCTTGTTGGCATATTGGCCGTTTTGAATGGTTGCATCCGTATAGGTATAATTTCCCTTCAGAATCACTTTGTTAAAATGTTTGGTGATGGAACATTCAAATCCATCGCGACGCGTTTTGCCGTCAAGATTTTCATTGGCAAAGCTGGTGGGATTATAAATTATTTCGCTTTCCGTGTCGATTCGAAAAAAGTTCACATTTGCATACAAACTGGGCGTAAAATAATGTCGAATTCCAAATTCATAATTGTCCGAATCTTGAGGGATCAGCGAAGAATTAATCGTATTGGTAAAAAAATCAAAGAGTTCATCCAGCACCGGATATCTGAAACTTCGGGAATAGCTGACGTATACGGATGACTTTTGGTAGAAGTTATAATCGAGACCGACTGCAAAAAGGTTTTCATCCATTGTTTTGCTGTCCGGGGTACTCGGACTAAATGAAAATGTTGCCCGATCATACCGATATCCGGCGGAAACCGCAAATTTTTTCCACGGCCTGATCTCATTGTGGATGTAATAGCCGTAATTTTTCTTTTTCAGATCAAAAATACCAGTGGACGTTGATCCAAAAAATAAAGATCTGTTAGTGATGTCCTCATCGACATCCGTGTAGTCTAAACCGACGATTAAACGGTTATCCAGTCCCCACACAGGTTCTTTAAAAATAATTTGAGGGGATACGGTAAGTGTCTTTATGTTCGTATCCCCTGTAAAATTTCCGGCGTCAAATGAGGAAAAAGATATAAAATTTCTTTTTCTGAATGATATGTCCATTTTAAATTCACTGTTGCTCAGGAAAAAAAATTCAGGACCGCCCATGACATAATAATCCTCGACATCGGCAAAATCATCGGGATGAAGCGTATCTGTTCTTGATATGCCGGCCGCAAAATCACTGGCCTTGATTCCTCCGGGAAGTCCGGTACTGTCTTTATGAAAGCCGCTGCTTAATTTCCATTTGACCCTATCATTTTGATCATATCCCAGATTGAGCCCCAGATCTTTGGCTTCGGTGGCGCTGTTATCTCGATAGCCATCTGATGTCAAATAACTGCCCGACAACGCATAAGACAACTTGCTTTGGGCGCCGCTCACAAAAGCGCTTCCTTTAAAGGTGTCATAACTTCCGCCGTCTATTTCCCCACCGGTTTTGAATGCCCCCCCTTCTTTGGTAATAATATTGATCACGCCGCCGCTGGCATTGTCACCGTAAAGAACACTTCCTCTTCCGCCCCTGACAATTTCGATTTTTTTTACCCTGTCAAGGGGAATCAAGGACCAATCCGAACCGCTCAGATCTGCCTCGTTAATCCGTCTTCCATCCACCAGAACCAGTGTATTTAATGACGCTGTTTCGCCAAAACCGCCAAGATCAACCGTATAATTTCGCCGATTTCCTGCGATATCATTAACATGAACGCCGACCTGGTTTCTTAGAAGATCCGGAATGTCATACGCGGTGGAGTTTTTAATGTCTTTTTCGGTAATGACGGTGGCATTTGCCGGTACAGAAGAAATTTTTTCTTCCTGCCGGGTGGCGGTGACCACGACCTCTTGCATGGTCGCTTCGGGGGCTTCATTTAGTTTTTCATCTTCTGCCTGACTGAATCCGGGCAGTAGTAACACTATCAGAATTAGCAAACAACCCATCTTTATTTTCATCCCGATCCTCCTTCCCTAAACTGAATGGTTCCCAGGTTCACCGCTCAACGTTCATCTGTTGGCATATTAGGTTAAATTTCTAAAAAAAATAAAAATATTCAACCGTGAACCATGAACCTTTTTACCTGGATTAAATTCAGGGCCCGAGCAAAAAAAATCCCCGGACCGACTTTAATCGATCCGGGGATGTCCCATTTTT
>JBAUWG010000316.1:0-1725 GCA_049583675.1 Desulfobacterales bacterium
CCCCTATGTCGGACGGGAAATGATCTTGGGAATTCGCCCCGAACACTGCGTCGAATATCGCCCTCACAGCGAAGCCTCCGGCATGGCCGACCTTGCGGTGAGGGTCGACGTGATAGAGCCTCTGGGAATGGATACCATGATTCATTACGAGTTCGCCGGAAAACAGATCTGTTCTCGGGTAAACCCCCATGCCGTCAGTTATGTCGGCGAAACCATCCAGCTCATGATGGACATGAACCGGATGCATTTCATTGATCCAAAAACAGACAAGGTGGTAAAACATGACAACAAAATCCCTTCCGGTTGATACACTTCGAGTTGGTTTTATTGGAAGCGGCTTTATTGCCAAATTCCACTTGCAGTCCATGCATGGCGTCCGGCATGCTCGGATAGCCGGCGTATACAGCCCGACGGCGTCGCACCGACAGTCCTTCGCGGATCTGGCGGACAAGAACGAACTCGGACCGTGTACGGCGTTCGCTTCGCTGGATGACATGGTGATGTCCCCGGAAATCGATGCGATCTGGGTGGCGGGGCCAAACAATATGCGGCTTGAACACTTTCGCCGGATCCACGAATTGGTGACCGGGGGTAAGGCATCACTTTTAGGGGTGGCCTGTGAAAAGCCAATGGCCCGAACCATTGCGGAGGCGCGCGAAATCCTGCGGTTGGTAAAAGACGCCAATCTTAATCACGGCTATCTGGAAAATCAGCTGTTTTCAACGGCCGTTCAGCGCGGCAAGGAGATCATCTGGCGCCGGGCCGTGCCGAACAGCGGCCGCCCCTATCTGGCCCGGGCCGCGGAAGAACACAGCGGTCCGCACGAGCCGTGGTTTTGGATGGGCAGCCGTCAGGGCGGCGGTGTGCTCTCCGACATGATGTGTCACAGCATTGAAGTGGCGCGTTTTTTGCTGACCGAGCCCGGGCAACCCCGCACGTCGTTGAAGGTGATCAATGTGAACGCCACGACCGGAAATTTAAAATGGACCCGTCCGCATTATGTTGAAAAGCTCAAAGCTATGATGGGCCCGCAAGTCGATTACAGCAAGCGCCCGGCCGAGGACTTTGCCCGCGGAACACTGGTTCTGGAAGATCCCGAAGGCCAGCAGGTGATGATTGAAACAACCACATCCTGGGCATATGTGGGCGCCGGACTGCGCATTCAGCTCGAGCTTCTGGGCCCCGAATACTCGATGGAGTTTAGTTCTCTGAACACCGGGCTTAAGATTTTTATTTCGCGCGAGGTAAAGGGCGAACAGGGGGAAGACCTGGTTGAAAAGCAAAACGCCGAACAGGGTCTGATGCCGGTGCTGGAAGATGAACCGGGCATTTACGGTTATACCAACGAAAATCGGCACATGGTGAATGCATTCCGCAAAGGGCAGACCCCCATGGAGACGTTAGATGATGGTTTGGCCGTGGTGGAACTTCTGATGGCGCTTTACTATTCAGCGGAAAAGGGAAAAGTTGTCAAATTCCCCCAGGCTGAACTGGAAAATTATGTGCCGGTGGTTGCACGCAACCCTTAGCCGGAGGTGATCTGAAAAGCCGCAACGATGCGGTCGGCTGTATAATCTTAACCCTTTGACAAAACAAGGAGGTGGTACCATGTGGGGTAAATTCAAAGCAATGATCTTTGTTTTCGTACTTGTATCTTTGATTGCGGCACCGGCGGCTTTCGGCGCGACGACCATCAAAATCGCCTATCCCGGCTGGGACAGCAAG
>JBAUWG010000317.1:0-3749 GCA_049583675.1 Desulfobacterales bacterium
GTCCATACCTTCCCCGCAGCCGGTGCGACAATTCCCGAACCACCTGAAATGCCTTTTCAACGGTCCTTTCTCCGTCCGGGTTGACCAGACAACACGTTGCCGGAGACAAAAGACTTTTCGATAGGAGAAAGGCCCTGTCGATGCCTCGATGGTCCAAAATATCCCACAATGCGGTGATTCTTTTTTCCAGAGAGTCGATATTTTCAGCTTCAAACGGCTCAAAATTGGTGGGTACAATTCCCCAGGCAATAACCCCGCCCCGGTCGAGGAATCGTTTAATCGATGCAAAATACGAAGAAAAGACGTCCCCGTTTCGAAAGATGTCCAGAGAAAGAATATCGAGATCAAGATTCAACAAAAAATCCCAGTCCGGATTCCCGCATAGGTGGATGCCGCGGGGTCTGTCCACCATTGAAAAAAAAAGCTCCAGGTCATATTTGGCTTTGGTGCTGTCATACCCGGATAGGGCGCTGAACAAAAACTGCAGCCCCGGTTCATCAATAAACATAAAGGCATGGGGGTTCATTTGTTTCAGATGTTTGAGCTGAATATTGATGCGTTTTGCCATAAATTCGAGCATAAACGGACGTATGGTATCTTCAAAGAGAATCGGCCGGTTATCCTGATCAAGTATATTTAGGCCAAAGCTCACCGGACCCTCCAGTTGACCTCTTATGGCCGGGCGAAGGGAAAGGTCCATTGAAAGAAATTTATGATAAACCTTAGAATAGGCTGTGGTGATGTCAAAATATTCCGGTTCGTTAAAATGGGCCATGGTTTCTTCAAATTCATCGATAAATTTATCCATGGAAAAACGAAGGGTTCGCTTTTCCATGTCCAGAAGAATTCCCGGGAAGTGTTCGGCTGCCTGGACATACATGTCCTCAAAGTAGCTGACGTGAGGAAGCTGAGGCCAAAAAGGAATATCCATGGACAGGGCGAGTTCAAGTGCCCTGTCCGCATCTTTATGCGGCATAACCGCCATGGCGGTGGTTTTGAGATTTCCGGGGATTGTCATCACACACTTTTCATAAAAAATTTAATGCTACCTGAAGCGGCAATGTTTTCAAAAGGTTAAATTGCTGCGCGTTTGCGCTATTAAAAAAAGATGCTGGCCAATTCTTCCTCGGTAAGAATCTTTTCTTCTCTTACGATTTCGACAACGGTCTTGCCTGTTTCATAGGCCTTCTTTGCGATCTCGGCTGCTTTGTCGTATCCGGTATGCGGCACCAGATAGGTAGCCATTGCCAGACTTTTTTCAACACTGGCGGCGCATATTTCCCGGTTGGCGCGAATGCCCTTGACGCATTTATCCGATAGAATCCGGATTGCGGACGAAAGAATATCTATGGATTGCAATAGATTGTAAGCGATCACCGGCAGCATCACAACCAATTCAAAATTACCCCCCTGTCCGCTGATGGTAATGGTGGTGTCGTTGCCCATCACCTGGGCACACACCTGGATGACCGCTTCCGGGATAACCGGATTGATTTTCCCGGGCATAATGGAAGATCCGGGCTGAAGAGAAGGGATCGTTATTTCACCCAGTCCGCACCTGGGTCCGGAAGCAAGCCATCGAATATCATTGCAAATTTTCACTAAACTCGCGGCGATGGTTTTTAAAGCACCGCTGGTCTCAATGGCCGCGTCCTGGGCGCCCTGGGCTTCAAAATGGTTTTTCGCTTCTGAAAAATTAAGTTTTGAATATTTTGAGATCAGCGCAATCGCCTTTTTTGCAAAATCAGGATGGGCGTTCAAACCGGTTCCAACGGCTGTGCCGCCCAAGGCAAGTTCTGACAGGCGGTCATCTACCGCTTCGATTCGGTTTATGGCAAGGGCCATTTGTCTGGCATAACCCGAGAAAGCCTGACCCAAAAATATGGGGACAGCATCCTGCAAATGGGTTCTTCCCATTTTTTTGACATCTTTAAATTCGACGGCCTTGTCCGAAAGACGTTTCTCAAGATCGGCCAACGCGGGCGCCAAACGGTTTTTTATAAGGGATAAAGCGGATATATGAATGGCCGATGGGATGGCGTCGTTGCTCGATTGGCAGAGATTCACATGATCATTGGGATGAACCGGAAATTTTCCGCCTTTTTTCCCCGTCATGATTTCATTGGCTCTCGAGGCAATGACTTCGTTCATATTCATGTTCGTTGACGTACCGGAGCCTGTTTGAAAAATATCCACCACAAACTGGTCGTCCAATTTTCCCTCCATGACTTCCTGCGCGGAAACGATGATGGATTCCGACAATTTCTCATCCAGTAAACCCAACTCCCGGTTCACCTCGGCTGCGCATTGTTTGATCAGCGCAAGGGAATAGATAAAGGTCATAGGAAACCTAAGGTCGCTGACCGGGAAATTGTCCACCGCCCTTTGGGTGCTCGCGCCAAAATAAGCATCTTCCGGAACCGCCAAGGTCCCCAGCGAATCTTTTTCTTCTCTGTATTTCATATGTCACTCGATTTTTAAATTTTGTTCTTGCTCAGTTAACATCATGCCTTTTATGCCGCAGGCCAAATAGATTACCGGCCTAATGCGTTTTTCCGGCAAGGTTGAAAATTTCAGGTGCAAACTTGCGAAAACGACCCGTACTGTTATAATACAACAAGTGTGCCATCCTGGGAAATAAAAACTTGTAAAGCATTTGGCATGAGCATTGCATTTTGTCTTAGATAATTGATCATCGGCGATACGGTTTTTTCATGCTGTTGCGGTTCGATCGCCGAAGAATTTGGCGGGTCAGCAGATGGATTGTGCATTTAACCAATTGAAATTAAAATATTTAACAAGTTACCCACAGGAGGTGATCCATGTCGTCGAAAAGGTATAAAATAGCAACATCCTGTCCCCAGTGCGGATGCAGCGCTGTCTCACATCTGTCTGCAGAAGAAATCAAGGAAAGATATGGGGATGTCCCAAATGTTGAAATGGAATGCACTGAATGCATGATCAAATACGAAACCGATATGAAAACAGCTTGTCCTGAGTGGGACAAGGAATGCAGGATAAACGATGATGTATGATTTTACAGCAGACGACGTGTTTGAGATGGCTGAACAGCTTGAAAAAAACGGTGCGAAATTTTACCAAGATGCCGCCCAACACACCGACAACCCGGAATATACGAAACTCCTTAAAGGGCTTTCGCAGATGGAAGTCGAACATGAAAAAATATTTGTAAAATTGCGCGCGGAACTCTCGGGAAATGAGACAGTATCCACGGTGTTTGATCCTCAAAATGAATCTGTCCTTTATCTTCGGGCTTTGGCGGATACCAAGGTATTTTTTGAAAAGGAAATCGATTTTTCATCCATGAAAAGTGTTCTCAAAGCCGCCATGCTGGCTGAAAAAGATTCCATCGTCTTTTACTTGGGCATGAAGGAGATGGTGCCGGATAAGTATGGGAAAGATAAGCTGGATAAAATTATCAAAGAAGAGATGGGTCATATTAAGATACTCGGCAATGAACTCAAGGCGCTAAAGAATGCGCATTAGCATCTTGTTTCATAATACAAATGTGTATCAATGTTGAATATGAGACAGCTCCAAATGTTTTTTCAGACTTTTACATTTTGAACCGTCGATAAACATGATCCAAGTTTATGGAGAGCCTGACACGTGAGACCCTGCAACCATCATATTAGAGAAACATTAAATCTCGTCAATGAAATGATTAGAGTCGCAGATAAGGGCGATATTGATCGGGAAGATAACGGCTGCGGCATTCTTTATGGCGT
>JBAUWG010000318.1:0-17832 GCA_049583675.1 Desulfobacterales bacterium
CTTATCACGTCCGCCATGATGTTTATCTTTGTGTTGAAATTTGTCAATCAACCCATAAAAAAACTGATCGATGCCAGCCATCTTATCGCAAGGGGCGAGTATTTGAGCAACATCGACATCAATCAAAATGACGAAATGGGCCAGTTGTTCGTGGCCATCAACAAGATGGGAAAAAAAATCGCCGCCAAGCAGGCAGAGCTAAAGAGACAACGGGACGAATACCAGAATCTCTTTGAACTGGTTCCCTGTTTGATCACCATCCAGGATAAAAATTATCAGTTTGTCAGTTACAACAAAGAATTTGAAGAAACATTTAATCCAACACCCAATGATTTCTGTTTTCGCGTCTATAAACAGCGTGAGAAAAAATGTGAGGCCTGTCCGGTGGAAAAGACATTCAAGGACGGGAGATCTCATTACGGACAGGAAATCGGCCGGGACAAAAACGGCAACACCACTTATTGGCTCGCGCGGACATCCCCCATTCAGGATGCCAGGGGCAATGTTGTTTCGGTCATGGAAGTGTGCCTCAATATTACCCGTATGAAGCAACTTGAAGAGCGGCTTGAGAGATCCGAAAGAAAATATTATGCCATTTTCGACAATATTCCAAACGCTGTTTTTGTATTAAACCTGAATACCCTTGAGATTCTCGACTGCAATAAAAGCGTCAAAGACATGTATGGATTCGAAAAAGATGAGATCACCGGCAGATCCTTCCTGGATTTGTTTCTGGATGAAGAAAAGGATCATTATGCGTTTAAAATCATGACATCCGCCTACATCAACCAGGTGAAGCAGCTTGACAAAAACGGTAAAAGCCTCTTTGCAGCCATCCGGTTCTCACCGTCGGAATTCCTGGACCAAAAAGTACTTCTGGTGACCGCCAGTGATATCACAAAACGGCTGGAGGCCGAACAGCAGCTCATTCATGCCGGGAAGATGGCGACGCTGGGGGAGATGGCCACGGGCATTGCTCATGAATTGAACCAACCCCTTTCAGTCATTAAAGCCGCCGGCAACTATTGCTTAAAAAAAGCGAAAAATAACATGAAGATAGGGGACAAAGACTTTGTCTCCATGCTTGAAAAGATCGATCGCAATGTGGATCGCAGCGCCAACATCATCGGACATATGCGGCAGTTCGCACGAAAATCCGAGGTGGTGTTGTCCGAAGTGCAGGTCAACGATGTGTTGAAACGGGCCTGTGACATTTTCAGCCAACAGCTCAAAGTCAGAGGCATTGAGGTGGCCTGGGATATCGAAAAGGATCTGCCCACCGTTATGGCGGATTCCAGCCGGCTGGAACAGGTGTTTCTCAACCTTCTTTTAAATGCGAAAGATGCCTTGGAAGAAAAGTGGTGGTCTCCGGAGCCTGCCATGGGCAGGAAAAAAATTACACTCAAAACAACATTGGAAGGAAATACAGTGGTTGTTGAGGTTAAAGACACGGGCATAGGGATTTCAGAAGAGATCGCCGATAAAGTATTTGAGCCGTTTTTCACTACCAAGCGAGTGGGTAAGGGAACCGGCCTGGGGCTTTCAATCAGTTACGGAATCATCAAAGACTGCCACGGAGATATCAAGGCGATGATGAACGAACAGGGAGAAACGTGTTTTCGTATATTTTTCCCGGTAAAGGAATCCAAACAATGAAAAAAACCATTTTACTGGTTGATGACGAGGACGATCTCCGGGAAGTTTTGGATATCTCTTTGTCCGATTCCGGGTATGACGTCCTGACTGCCGAAAACGGTGCACAGGCAATGAACATTTTAAAAGAGAACGATGTTCCGGTGGTCATTACCGATATCAAGATGCCCGGCATCGACGGCATAGAACTGCTTCGGAAAATTAAAAGTTACCATCCGGAAACGGAAGTCATCATGTTGACGGGTCACGGGGATTTGGATCTTGCCATAAAAAGTTTAAAGCATGAAGCAACTGATTTTGTGACGAAACCGATTAACGATGATGTGCTGGAGATGGCGCTGCAAAGGGCCTTTGATAAAATCTTGATGCGGCAAAAATTAAAGGAATATGACCGCAACAGGGCGATGTACGATATTTTCATCAACGAGCTGATTCAAGAAGATGTGATGATCATCGGATTCGATTACCGAATACTCGATATCAATGAAACCCTTCTTAAAAAATTGGGTTTGGAGCGAAAAGAAGCGGTCGGCCGGTACTGCTATGAAATTACCCACAGGCTGCGCTGGCCATGCTCCGGAGAAGATCATAAATGTCCCCTTGAAGAAACGCTCAAGACCCGGAAACCAACAAAAGAGACCCATGTCCACAAAGATAAAAACAATAAAAATGTCTATTTTTCAATCTCCGCCTACCCGTTTTTTGAAAACGGCGAAATCATCGGTGCCATCGAGCTTTCGCGGGATATTACCGCGGATATCAATACCCGGCATGCAATGATGCAACAGGACAAGCTGGCCTCCATCGGCCGGTTGTCCGCCGGTGTCGCGCATGAAATCAACAACCCGCTGACCACCATCCTGACGACGGCCATGCTGATCCAGGAAGATATCGATCCTGAAAACCCTATGTACGAGGAGCTGGGAACCATCAGCAATGAAGCACTTCGCTGCCGGAAGATCGTTTCCAGTCTTCTCGATTTTGCCCGTCAAACAAAACCAGCCAAAAAACATCACAACATCAATGACATCATCGAAGAATGCATCCGGCTCACCCGAAAGCAGGCTGAATTCAAGGATATAAAATTACAAAAAACGCTTTCCGAAAAAGTTCCGGAATTGTTGCTGGATAAAGAACAGATGCAGCAGGCGCTCATTAATCTTATCCTTAATGCCACCGACGCCACTGAACCCGGAGGTCAAATTGAAATTTCAACGGCCGTTTTGCCGGACAACCAATTTGTGACCATAACAGTGAGCGATACCGGCAAAGGGATTGCCAACGAGGTCATCGATAAAATATTCGAACCTTTTTTTACCACCCGGGAAATCGGGACCGGCCTTGGTTTGGCCATTACACACGGTATCGTCGGACGGCACGGCGGCGACATCAGCGTTCAAAGCCGGCAGGATCACGGCACGACATTTACCATCAGGCTCCCTATCAACCAAGGAAATCAAGATGGCCGCCCGTAAACCGCTGATTCTCATTATCGATGATGAGCCGGCGATCTGCCGGAATTGCGTCAAGATACTTTCTAAAATGGATTATGACGTGCGGTATGCGATGAGCGGTCATGAGGCATTGGAAATGATAGACGACACGGTATTCGACGTAGTGGTCACCGATTTAAAAATGAGCAATGTGGGTGGTATGGAAGTTCTCCGGCGATTGAAAGTGTCTTGTCCGGAAACCATAGCCATCGTTATCACCGGTTATGCCAGCGTGTCTTCGGCCGTTGAAGTGATGAAGATGGGTGCTTTCGACTACCTGCCGAAACCTTTCACGCCCGTGGAGCTGCGTGCGATTGTCCGACAGGCCTTGATCCAGAAAGAGATGCTGATTCAAAACAGGCAGCTTCTGGAACAGACACAGCGCCGGAAATCCTTTTCTCATCAACTGATCGGGGAAAGTCCGAAGATTAAAAAGGTCATTTCCATGGTTCAAAAGGTCGCTCCCACCGACTCGACGGTACTTGTCTATGGGGAAAGCGGAACCGGCAAGGAGCTGATTTCAAGGGCCATTCATGCCAACAGCAATAGAAGCAGCAATGTATTTTTTGCTGTCGATTGCGGAACCTTATCGGAATCCCTGCTGGAAAGCGAGCTTTTCGGATATACCAAAGGGGCGTTTACCGGCGCAGATCATGATAAAGACGGTATCTTCAAACTGGCGAACGGCGGCACCGTGTTTCTCGATGAAATCAGCAATATCAGTCTGAGCGTTCAGAGTAAATTGCTGAGATTTTTAGAGAACCGAGAATTTCTGCCGTTGGGAAGCACCCGGATTCAAAAAGTGGATGTACGCTTGATTTTTGCCACCAATCAGAATCTTGAAGAAATGGTGAAAGAGGGGTCTTTCCGACAAGATTTTTATTATCGCATTTTCGTATATCCGGTACTTATTCCCCCGTTAAGAGAGAGAAAGGAAGATATTTTACCCATTTCCTATCATTTTTTGCATCAGTTTTGTTTTGATGTCGGAAAAAAGATCGTTGGGTTCGATGACGATGCCGCGGCGCGCCTGGCCGGGTATGATTGGCCGGGAAACATCCGGCAACTAAGGAATATTATCGAACGGGCGGTCATTTTGTGCGAAAAAGAAAAAATTACCCGTAAAGAGCTACCGCTCTTGGGAGAGATGGCCGACATCGAAGAATTGATCGACCATGTTCCTGAAACCAATGAAGCCCTCAAACAGATCAAAAAAGAAATTCGTCAGAAGGCGGTGATGAAGGTCGAGAAAAATTTCATCATGAACGCCTTGATGAAAAACGATTGGAATATCACCCAAGCCGCCCGCAAGGTGGGGCTTCAAAGAACGAACTTTCAAACATTGATGAAAAAACACAACGTTACGCTCCATCGGAATACAAAACCGGATACTTAAATTATAGCCAAATTTGAATTAATTTAGAATACTTAACTTAAAATTGCAGTTTTAAGTTCGGATGTTTAAGTTGCCGAACCATGGAACCAAGAACCTGGGACCCAGAACCTTTATATATAGAACATATACCCTGTATATTTTTATTATACAACCTGTTACCCATTTAAAAGGCCTCCGCAAAACCGGCGCGGGCGGATATCAACCCCTTCGCCTTGGCGATTGCTTTTCAATAAAATTTAGAAAGTTCAATATGTTATATCAATAAATCCCCTTGGTCCTGCATTTGACCCCCTTCAATACATCTTTTTTTTCGATTCATGTTCAACTGTATACTTATTTTATACAATCAATTTTGTAATAGAATCCGGTTTCAATATAATACATGTTATTTCAATAAGATATTATTAATCACTACATCTGGCATACATCATGCAGTACATGCAACAGATTCGGTCAAAAATAGCATCAACAAAAAAAACAATTGAATTATATAATTGGGACAGAAGATTTATCAAAGGAGGAAATATGGCAACCGCTGCAAAGATAATGGTCGTTGATGACGAAAAACAAATTTGTCAAAATGTCGAAAAAATCCTTTCAAAAAATGATTACGAGATTGTTCACGCGACCAGCGCCAAAGAAGCCCTGGAAAAGATGGCGAAAGATTCCTTTTCGCTGCTCATTTCCGATATCGTGATGCCGGAGATGAACGGACTGGAATTATTGAAACTGGTCAAAAAGGAATGGCCGATGACAAAAGCGGTGATGATGACCGCCTATGCCTCCACCGATACCGCCGTTAAAGCCATACGTTTGGGCGCTCTGGACTATATTTCCAAACCGTTTACGCCGGATGAGCTGAGATCGACGGTGGGTCTGGCCCTGTCCGGAAAATTAGTTGAAGCCCCCACCACGGAAAAGGAAAAAGAGATTATCGATGTCGATATCCCCTTTGACAGAGAAGAGGTGGCGAAATATACCGGCGACGACTTTGCCGACAAACTCGGGCCTTCCGATATGCCGGTGGTGGAGGCCGCTCCCGAAACATTGGAGAATTACTGCGCTGTGGGGAATATGGTATGTGATATTTTCAAAAAATTGGGGAATACCTGTAAAGGCGGTACCAAGACCGGTGAATGCCCGCAACTGAAATCCAAAAAGAAAAAGGGCGCCAAAGCAAAAGGCTTTGATGCCAAAAAATTGATCGGGATCGACTATCCGTTCAATTACGAGGAAGTCACCTCGGTTACCGGTCCTGAATATGTGCTGAACCTGCAGCATGAAGGCGTATCCTTTATACCCTATGAGCAGCTCAAAAAGAATGTTGCGCAAATGATGGAACAAGCATCCGCAGCGTCGGCAGATGTCATTGAATTTCCGAAAGAGGCCGCGAAGGCAAGGATTTTGGTGATCGACGATGAGGTCGCCGTCAACAACAATATTCGCGAAATACTCTCAAAGAAAAATTTTCATGTGGATCAGGCGGTGTCTAAAGCCGAGGCCCTTGAAAAGATCGAAGAAAAAGAATATGCGCTGGTGTTGTTGGATCTGAAGATTCCCGAAGTGAAAGGCCTGGAACTCTTAAAGGCGATTCGAGACAAAAGACCTGAAACCATGGTCATTATCATTACCGGATATGCCAGTATCGAAACCGCCGTTGAAGCCTCGAGGATGGGCGCGGTCGATTACCTGCCCAAACCGTTTACGCCCGAAGAAATCCGCAATGCCGCTAAAAAAGCCTTCCGGCTTGCCGCTTAAACCTTTCCGAGCGTCTTCCGAGCCCGCATGGTTCGGAAGACGCTCAAAAACATCGGTAAGAGGGAATTATGCCGACTTACGAATTCATTTGCGAAAAATGCAAAAAGCTCTTTACCTTGATGTTGAAGATTTCAGAGTATGAAAAGAAAAAGTTTCAATGCCCGAAATGCAAGAGCAAAAAAGTGAAACAGCAGATTACTTCTTTTCAAACGATCACATCCAGCAAGAGCTGACGCCTCACGGTGTATCAGTTCAACCTGTGCCGCAAATGGGTGAACCGTCTTTGGGTTTTATCGTTTTGTATACCCATATTGAGCGCGTTTAGGGTGCCTACCATCACCACCAAACTTCGGCCTCTTGTTACGGCGGTATAAATCAGATTGCGCTGGAGAAGAATATAATGCTGCGGAAGGATGGGGATCACCACTGCCGGATATTCGGAACCCTGTGATTTGTGTATGGAAATGGCATAGGCTAAAACCAGTTCATCCAGTTCGTAAAACTCATACGCGACATTCCGGCCGTCAAACAACACCGCAATTTCGTTTTCATCCGGCTGAATACCGGCAATCCTGCCGATGTCGCCGTTGAACACTTCCTTGTCATAATTATTCCGTATCTGCATGACCTTATCGTTTACCTTGAAATTACGATTTCCCCGGATGATTTCGATTTGGGAGGGGTTCAGGCTTTTTTGCAGTTTTGTGTTGAGATTGTCGGCTCCCACCACACCTTTATGCATGGGTGTCAACACCTGGATATCGTCCACGGGATCAAGGTTAAACCGTTTGGGGATGCGCTCTTTGGTCAATTCCAGAATGATCTCTAATACTTTTTCAGGATCATCCTGTTGAATGAAATAAAAATCACTGTCCGGAACATGGTCGTCAAATGCAGGCAGAATACCATTGTTGATTTTATGCGCGTTGACGATAATTCGGCTTTCTCGGGCCTGTCTGAATATTTCCTTCAGTTCCACCACCGGGATGACTTTGGATGCGATGATATCATTTAGCACATTACCCGCACCCACCGAAGGCAGCTGGTTGATATCCCCCACCAGGATAACCGTGGCAAAGGTGGGTATGGCCTTTGTCAAATGGTGCATCAGTACGGTGTCGATCATGGAAACTTCGTCCAGGATGAGAAGATCGCAGTTGAGCGGCTTTTCTTCGTTCTTTTGAAACCCCCCCTTGGCAAAGCTGTATTCCAGGAGGCGATGGATGGTCTTGGCTTCATGGCCGGTAGCCTCACTCATTCGTTTTGCGGCTCTTCCCGTGGGCGCGGCCAACAGTATTTTGATCTTGAGCTCGGAAAGGATTTTTAAAATCGCAGTGATGATGGTGGTTTTCCCGGTGCCCGGTCCGCCTGTAATGACCATGATCTTGTTTCCGATGGCGCATCGTACGGCTTTCGCCTGATTTTCCGCCAGTCGGATGTCCAGTCGCTCCTGGACCCATTTAAGAGCGTTTTCTGCATTGACGTTGCGAATGGATCTGGGTGCGGCGGACAGCGTCTTCAATCGCGTAGCGATGCCGGTTTCACACAGATAAAACTTGGCCAGGTAAACCCCTTTGTTGTTTTCCCTAAATTCATCGATACTTTCATTCAAATCCTCAAGAACGATTTGTTTCTTCATGGCGAGATCGCCGATGCCTTTGACAACCGCATCTCTTTCGACATCCAGCGTCTCCCGGCTCTTCTTGACAACAGATTCATACGGGTAAAAAACATGGCCGTCGTCCGACAGTTGATGAAGCACATAGAGGATCCCGGCTTCGATCCTTTTCGGCGAGTCTTTGGGAAATCCGAGTTTTTCGGCAATACTGTCGGCAATCACAAAACCGATGCCGAAAATATCCATTGCCAGGCGATAGGGATTTTCGCTGACAACGGCCACGGATCGATTTCCGTACTGCTTAAATATTTTCGTAGCATAACCGGAACCGACACCGTGGGACTGGAGAAACAGCATGACATCACGAATCTCTTTTTGTTCCGCCCATGCATTTTGAATCATGGCAATGCGCTTCTTGCCGATACCTTCAACCAGGGACAGCTTTTCGATGTCGTTTTCGATGACATCCAGCGTTTTTTCCCCGAATTGTTTAACGATACGATCTGCAATCACCGGTCCCAGGCCTTTGATGAGTCCCGAACCGAGGTATCTTTGAATGCCGAAAATCGTTACCGGGATTGCCGTCTTGTATTCCATTACCTTGAACTGCTCACCGAACTTGGGATGGGTGACCCATTCGCCCCGCATGTTCAACATTTCCCCGGGAGTCGGCGACATCAAATATCCCACCACGGTAACCAGGTCCGGCCGCCCGTCAATCTGGACCCTGGCAATGGTATACCCGTTATCCTCATTGGTGAAAGTAATTTTTTCAATTTGACCTGAAAGTTCTATTTCCATGTTATTCTTTCAGCTAAACCCAGTCGGGTAATTTGATGCCGGATCCCAGCTCACTGCTTGGAATAAAACATTTAATGTCGACGACGGGGGAGCCGTCGCGTGCATCGATCTTTTCGATAAAAATAGTGGTATCCTTTATGGACCGTATTTTACAAATAGACAGCCCGATCAGATTGGGCCTTAAGGGTGAATGGGTGGCAAAGACGCCCGTTAACGGGATTTGTTTGTTTTTTCTTGGATGGACCTGCATGGTTTTTCTTTTCTCAGGGGTATCATTTTCATGAAACCAGTAAAAGACGGCAATATGCGAAAAACCATCCAGCCCTAAAAACGCATCACGATATGCCGGGTCAATTTCAATCCGGGCGTTGTCGGCTTCTTTTCTGATAGCGCCCAAGGGGACAATATAAAAGCGATTTTTCATTTATCTTCTCCTTTCCGCCATTGATTCTCTCAAGTCGACGGTAACTTTTCAAGACCTATCACCGACATAATCAAAAAATTCAGGACAAATAAAATTTGTCGCAAAGGCACAAAGACACCAAGGGTTCATTTATTATTATTTTTTTTGGGGACTTGGTGTGTTTGTGGCAAGAAAAAGGTGTTGAAAATCATGTTTCGTCGGTTGGAAAAAAATACGTGCCGTGGCGGAGCGGTTTCCTGTGTACTGGAATAAAATACGTTGGCCCTGTAACGACCTGTTGCCCTATTGCCTGTGGATATGGTATGCGTAATCAAATTCGTTTCAAAGCATCCATGGAATACCCTAATCCGGCAAAGCCGGAAAAATTTTTATCTCGAAAGCACGAAAGACCGAAAACACGAAATCAAAAAGGGTTTAATGTTTAGTGTTTTCGTGATTGTTTTTATTTTTTGCCGCAAGAAACACAAAATTTACAATTATTGTTATGCACGCTTTTGCGTGTATGTTTCTGATAAAGGGTCTAACCAAAGGAAGATGATATGAAATTTTTTATTGTAGAACAAAACATCGGGGACGACGCCACAAAAGAACATGCCGAAAAACTAATCGAAATGCTCAAAACAAAAGGCTGGGATGTTGAATACGGGGCTAAACGGAATAAGGCCACCAACGTCTCGGAATTTGGGAAGGAGGAAGAGATCCAGTCCAAATTTGCCGATGATTTTATGGCCTGTCTTTCCGATCTATTTCCTCTCCCGTAATGAATAACCAATAACCAATAACGTCAATTGATTGGTTTCTGATCATTTGAGAAGGCAGCCATCTGATTAACCATTTCAGAATGGAACATATTCGATGTTCTTTCGTATTGGAAATTTAGTCATCCGTTCCCCTTACAGCATCAGAAGGCCCAAAGCAGGAGAGGATTGCCTGGTTCTGAAAACGTCCCGCTCCTTTCCGCCGGCTCATCCCTCCACCAAAGCGGCGTTGACCATCCTTTATCGATTGGACATTAAAAAAGGCACCCGTATCCTCGATATCGGCTGTGGATCCGGTATTTTAGGGCTTGCGGCGGCCTTGAGAAACGGCGGGGTTGTGCTGGGATGCGATATTTGGATGGGATCCATACGGGCATCGATGCAAAATACGGCCTTGAACCGGATGCAAGACAGGTTCCATGTCTTTTGCGGATCGATAGACGCTGTTTCAGGAAAATTCAACCTGGTCCTCGCCAACCTCCAGGCCGCCACCCATGCGGAAATGTTCGATCACTATCGTCGTCTTTTGCCGCAAAAGGATGATTTGCTGGTGGTCTCCGGTTTCTATGATGTTCAGGGGGCGCATATAGAAAAAGAACTCGTTCAAAGGAGCTTTGCCGTGATGGAAAAGGTAAAAGTGCACGCATCGGCCGCAGCCCTGACAGAGGAATGTTCCGATACATGGGTGGGATACGGACTGAAGAGGCTCTGAGACCTTTACAAAAGCCCTCTTCCGAAAGCTCAAAGCTCAAAGCGATGCCTTCAATTATCAATCGACAATCATCAATTCAAAAGGCGGGCAGGGTCCACCGGAATGGTTCCAACCGTCACGCCCCAATGCAGATGAGGTCCCGTGGCGCGACCTGTTTTGCCCACCCGGCCGATGACGGCGCCTTGCTTAACCACATCTCCTTCTTTAACCAAAATACGATTTAAGTGCATGAAGATCGATTGTACGCCCAGGCCGTGGTCGATGATCAGTATATTCCCCATCAGATACATGTCCCGGGCCGCGAGCCGGACAATGCCGCTTGACGGGCAACGAACCAATGCATTCATGGGAGCGGCGAAGTCGAGGCCGTTATGGGGGCTGCGCGGCTCACCGTTCAATATCCGTTGGCTGCCGAACACGCCGGTGATGGGCCCTTTGACAGGAGCGATAAAACCTCCATTTAAAAAAAACGGCACAAGATGTGCCATGGATAGGCGCAGAGATCGAACTTTTTGATTATCGTCGCGAATCCGCTTTACATTTTCCGGCGACGGATTGACATAAGTGTTGGGCAAGCCGTCAATGCGCTGGATAGGCCAGGGGTATGCCAACACCCGGATAATCTTGGACACTTTCTTTCCGCCGGTCTTCGACCAGACCCAAATGTCCTTTTTCCTTAGACGCGAAACAGCGATGACAAAATAGCCCCGGGCGCTTACAGGGCAAGGTTTGCCGTTGACATAAACCGTGGACGGCGGTTCGACCTTGCCCATGATCATATCGCCTTGATAGGATGTGTCCGGTAAACTGATTTGCAACGCCTGGCAAATGGATGTGTTTACCGAAAATAAAAACAGGAGCGTCATTATCAACAATTGTTTCATCGTGTTCATTCATACAGGAAATTGCCCAATTTGACAAACCTTAAAAGAGCGACTCGCGGCATGTTATGGTTTCGCCGCTTGACAAAAATTGTTCCGAAGCCATAAAATATTCGTTGTTCTGAATTTAAAAAATATCAGGGTGGCTTATTTTACACCGATTCGCGGGATCACCAGTTTTTTTCCGGATTTTTCCCCGGCGATATTTTGGTATGACGGTTTTTTTTGCAAACCAGATAATCTGGAAGGGCTTAAACTTTTTTTCCAAAAAAAGGGCGGAGAGATAAAGGTTATTTCAAATGGGTCTGTTTGAAGATATCAATGCAGCCCGGAAGTTGCTAGATTTGCCTGAACGTGCGACCATGGCCGAAATTAAGTCACAATACAGGATACTGATCCGGAAATGGCATCCGGATCAGTGTAAGGCCGATAAAGATACCTGCAAGGAAATGTCAGCCAAAATCATCGCCGCATACCGGCTCATCAGCGATTACTGCAAAAATTATGAATTTTCATTTTCAAAGGAAGAAGTGAGCAACTATTTTTCGGCAGAGGAATGGTGGTTCGAACGTTTCGGTCGCAGCCCGTTATGGGGCGGTGATCAAAAGGAAGAATAGGGGAGTTTAAGCGTCACCGGAAATACGTTGCTGTCGGAACGAAAATATGCATCTGCTTCGCACAATTTTTAAAGGATTTAATTTGCTATTGCGGTTGTTTTTATGTATGAAAACTGCCACCGGTAAAACGTTTAATTATTTTTCGCAGACACCTGATATGATGCCTGACAACTTTCAGTCAATCGTTGCCACCGGGCAGAAATAATATAAAGGCCAAAATTTATGACAAATACCGACCCTTTTGAATCTCGATCCCTGCTCGTCATGATTGCCGGCGCAAAAGGCGCCGTGGGCTCTACCGTGACCGCTGCTGTTGCCATAGTAAAAAAGAACCCGGATGCTGTTTTGTCCAGCTTGATTACCCGGGATGGTTTTGTCTATCTGGGCCCGGCAGAAAGCATTTATGCGGCAGGCTGGGATACGAACCCCGCGAACCTAGTCGATTGTGTCAAAAATCATGGGGTGCTGCCTGAAAATCTGTGGAAGCCGGTCCAGAAAGATCTCGATGACACACCTGTTTTTCCCTCGCCGCCGGCGGATCTGGACATGAAAGGGCAGGTGGCGCATCTTATGAAGGATATCCAGATTTTCAAACAACGGCACCCTCGCGCTTTCCCGGTGCTGATCAACCTGTTGCCGGCCTGCACTCGCTGTAATCTTAACAAAGTGCAAGATATGGACGGTTTCTACACTGAGGCGAACCCGGTGAATTTTCCGGACCTTGCCTATGCTATGGCGGCCATTCTTTCAAAAATTCCGGTGGTGAATTTTTCACCCAATCGTCTGGAACTGCCGATTGTTGTCCAACAGGCCATTGAACACCGGGTACCCCTATCCGGTCGAGACGGTAAAACCGGGCAGACCTATTTCAAAGTGGTGCTGGCCTCGGCGCTGAAAGCCCGGGCGCTTTATGTGGATGGATGGTACAGTCTCAACATTCTTGGCAACGCGGACGGGAAAAATCTCATGGACCCCGATCGGGCTGCCGGTAAAGTGGCCAACAAAACCCAACTGTTGGATGAGCTTCTGGGCTATCGCGTGGGAGAGCATTATAAGGAATCGACCCACAAGGTCCGTATTGACTACTACCCGCCCCGGGGTGACGCCAAGGAAGCCTGGGACGTGGTCGATTTTCGGGGACTGTTCGGTCTTCCCATGAGCTTCCGCCTGAACATTCAGGGGCGCGACTCCATATTGGCGGCGCCCATGGTTCTGGATCTGGCCCGCTGGATGGCGGTGCTGAAACTATCGGGACGGTCGGGATCTGTTCCGGACTTGGGGTTCTATTTCAAAAAACCCATCGGTGAAAACCCGCCGCTGAGTTTTCAAGACCAGGTCAACCGCCTTCGGACCCTTGAAAAAGAATGTGATGAAAACTGCCTGAAACTATAAGTGAGCTAAAGTTTGATGGTATTATCAAAAGTCTCAAGGAAAAACTTATGATATTCGGCTACTCCACCAACGCCTTTGTTAAATTCTCTCTTTTTGAATCCCTGGAAAAAATCGCTGCTTTGGGTTTTCGCGGTGTCGAAGTTATGGGAGACAGACCCCATCTCTATCCACCGGACTTTGGGACGGAGGATCTGAATCGCATTAAAAAAGATCTCAAAAAACACGATTTGAAAGTCACCAACCTCAACAGCTTTACCCTCTTTGCGGTGGGCGACACCTATCTTCCGTCCTGGATCGAGCCGGAAAAGGCGCGACGGGACATCCGTATTCGGCATACTCTGGACTGCATGAAAGTCGCCAAGGATCTGGAATGCGGCAATATTTCCATTCCACCCGGCGGCCCGTTGAACAACCTGTCAAGAAAAGAGGCCATGGCATTATTTCACAAAGGCCTCGAGCAGGTGATTCCCAAAGCCGAAGAACTGAACATCAAAATCCTGGTGGAACCCGAACCCGACCTGCTGATGGAAAATACCAAAGAGTTCAAGGATTTTATCAAGGATGTTCAATCACGGATAGTGGGGTTGAATTTTGATATCGGCCATTTTTTCTGCGCCGGAGAGGATCCAACGGCGGCTTTTGAAGAACTATTTGAATTCATCGGTCACGTTCATTTGGAAGATATTGCCGCGACCCGGGTTCATCATCATCTCATTGCCGGACACGGTGTGATTCAATTTCTCGACATTTTCAAGATCATGGTCAAGCTGCAATACCAGGGCGATATCAGCCTGGAACTTTATCCCTATGTGGATACTCCGGAATCTGCGGGCCGAAAAAGCCTTGAATATTTGCGTCCGATATTTGAAAAATCCGGTTTGAAAATTTCATCATAAGCCAAAGCAACGGTTAAGCGCCGCAACTATGAACAAATACCAGGTGGAGGCCAAAACGCTGCTCGATAATATTCCAAAAAAACCAGGAGAAAAAAGAAGGGATAATAATGTCTGACGCTGAAGTAATCTACCGGCAGATCGTTGAAAATTCTCAAGACGCCATTTTGATAGCCGATCGAAACGGGGTCATCGATTTATGGAATACCGGCGCCGAAGCGATTTTTGGCTATACCAAGGAGGAAGCTCACGGGAAAAGCTTAGATCTTATTATTCCGGAAAAATTACGCGAGCGGCATTGGCAGGGTTACCATACCGTTATGAAAACGGGTGAAACCCGGTATGGCAAGGAGCTTCTTAAGGTCCCGGCGATTCGAAAGGACGGCAAGAGCATATCAATCGAGTTTACAATCATGCCGATTAAAGACCCAAGTAACCAAATTATGGGTATTGCCGCAATTATAAGGGATGTCACCGAACGCTGGATGCAGGAAAAAGAAATGAAACAAAAAATAAAAGTGCTTGAAAGCAAGTTGGTCTCACAATCGCCGGGTTAGCAGGTCAAATGAAATGCTCCGGAGACGTTTTTTCCTTTGGAAAAAAGATCGTTAAAGGTTTGAACCGCTTTGTTCGTATTTTCAGCGATCAACTTTATATCGCGTTGGCGGGTTTCGGAGGTCAACTCTTTGGACACGAGCATATTCTCCGCGTATCCCGTACCGATAACGATGATGTCCGGCGAAGCACCCAAAACATCTTTCATGTCGTTTATATCCACCTGGTGGCCTGTTTTGCGCCACCAATTATCCACGACCTGCCCCTGAATGATCTTGAGATCTCGATGATAGGTGATATTATTTACGATGATGCGACCACTCGAATATTTTTCAATCATAATAATTTCCTATATTTTATTTAGTTTTGAGAAAACCCGGGTCCTTGAGCCGGGTCAGAGATGAGCGGCGATATTGTCTTTGCATGATTTTGCCGATGCCCTATTGGTAATAATTTAATCATTCCACCCGTAAGATTCAAGATTCTCCGCACAGATCAGGTAATAACTCATAGTTTTAATTCGCTAAAGGAGTGTTTGTTGCATCCATAAGTAATCAAACAGCTTGGCAAATGTCGTCATTTATGTTAGCACGATCTCATGTCAAGGTTCCCTCTTTTGTGTGCCCCTCTTACTGAAACGAATATTCCGTTATCGGGCGTTCTCGCCTGCCCTGTGAGATGCGGACGCTATTTTATTGCGGGCGTATCCTGGACTTTGGTTTGCTATGGGTGAAAATTGCGAACAATTTTTATTCCGAAATGGGCAGACCGATATATCAACCTTTCATGAGATTGTTGAAAAATGAAGCCCACCACCGTTACCACTTCCTCGGAAAACACTCAAACTGCTCGTGTCGAAGGCGCTCGTCAGCTTAGCGTTCAGCCCGAAGAGGTTGAAGTCATACAGGTCGATGGAACAACTTACGCTGTTTCGATAAAGAATATGCCGGGACAATTTGAAATTCTGGTTCACGAAGATAAGATGAATGCTGTCATCGAGACAATAACGCCACCTTTGGGCAGCGGCAAACCGGTGACTGTTGAGGACATTGAACGTACCCTTATTGATCTGGGAATCATTTTCGGCATCAATAAAGACGTCATCAAAAATATTGTTTCCGAAATTGTGGAGACGGGTACTCCGCGAACCAATATACAGATTGCCGTTGGTGAGCCTGCCAAAACAGGCCATGACGGGCGAATCGACTTCAAAATCGGTGAGGGTGCCGCCAACAAGGATCCCAATGCCGGCAGGATGGTTAAACCTGGCCAGATTATCGCGGTCAGGATATCCGCCGAAACAGGATCATCGGGAAAAAATATTTTTGGTGAAGAAGTTGCTCCAAGCAGGGGCAAAGAAGTTGATTTTTCTCCCGGTGACAATGTCACGGTTAGCGAAGACGGAAAGACATATTTCGCTGCGATATACGGTGCGGCAAAGTTAACCCCCAAGAAGGTGTCGGTAGAAAATACGGTTCAGGTCAGCAAGTCCGGAATGTGGGCCAAAATGTCCCTATTTCCAGTGCTGGCCGATAACAGCAAGCTTACCTATCAAGACGTGTGTTCGGCGCTGGAACAGGCCGGCGTGATCAGCGGCATTAAAGAAGACTCGATTAAAGAAGTCATTGAGACAGGCGAGCCGATTCGGGACTTCATGGTTGCCGAGGCGGTTTCGGCCAAAGACGGTGTCAGCGCTCGCATAGATTTCAAATTCCGTCTTAACGGCAAAGATCCCGAAATTGTCGATGCTGAACGACGCAGCGGCAAACTCCTTGACCCTTCGGTTATTAAGGAGATGTTCTCGTCCGGTGATGTGATTGCAATTAAAATTCCATCGGAAAAGCCTTTGCATGGAAGTACGATATTCGGAAAGACACTGACCGGCGCCGAACCCAAGGACAAACAAATAAAAGCCGGGATAAACGTTACGATGCTCGATGACGGCGTCACTTTTGTCGTTTCTGACGGCATATTGGCAGGCTACGCGAATTACCTGGACGGCCAATTGTGTGTCGAAGAGCCATTAAATGTTTCGGAGGATAAATTAACGGTTTTTTTGTCCGTGTATCCACCATCGAGTTCGGGCAGAATGATAACTGCGGATTGGGTTGAAAAGATGCTCGCCGGGAGCGGTATCGTCCAGGGTATTGATCGCAGCGCCGTTGAACAGGCTTTGAATGAGGCTGTGTCGAAAAATATGCCGGTTCATGACGTCGTCATTGCAGAAGGGAGGTCGGCACAGCGAGGAGAGGACAGTCAAATAGAACTTAAATTTCAGCCCGAAAAAATTGCGGGAACTATTGATGAACATTCCGGTAAAATTGATTATAAAGAAAGGAAATCAATACAACAAGTGAAAGCGGGGACGCTGCTGGCCGTCAAGATTCCATCCACATCGGGAATAGAAGGAATTGACGTATTTGGAGAGACCATACCCGCAGAATCGGGCCATGGAAAAGACCTCACGCCGGCGGGCAACGTTAAAGTTTCGGATGATGGGCTTAGGTTTACGGCGGAAATCGACGGCATCGTGTTTCTCTCGCCGGAAAACAAGATATGGATTTCCCAAGAGTACAAAGTGCCCGGCGATGTCGATTTTTCAACCGGCAACTTATCTATGGAAGGATCATTGGACATCAAAGGCTGGATCCATTCGGGATTTGAAATTAGGGCCAGCGATGAAATCAGAGTCGGCGGAGGTGTTGAAGACGCTATTGTTGAAGCTGGCGGCGACATCTTCATAAACGGCGGCATCATCGGTTCGGGAGGCGGACATGTTCACGCCGGCGGGAAAGTTACCGCCCGATTTTTTGAAAATGCAACGGTCCATGCCGGCGGCGACATCATCGTCCATGACGATATATTTCGCAGTGCTGTATCC
>JBAUWG010000319.1:0-3565 GCA_049583675.1 Desulfobacterales bacterium
ATTTTACCCTGTTAAATAATGCTGCGCATTAAATCTTCGATTTATTTAACAGGGCAGGCAAATCCCAATGACCAAAATTCGAAAATCTAAACAATGACTTGTCCTTAAAGGTTTTGGTCATTCAATATTGATGCTTTCGTAAAAAGTCAATAAATACGTCACTCCCGCGAAAGCGGGAGTCCATAACAAGCCGAAATAACTGGATTCCCGCTTTCGCGGGAATGACAAAAACGGGACATTTCAGACTTTTTACGAAACCATCAATATTGGAATTTGAGATTTGTTTGTGATTTGGTGCTTGAGATTTGAGATTTTGCTAAACTTTGACACCCGGAAATTGTGGAATTTGAGATTTCGGAAGAGTTAAGCATATTAGTGGGGAAAGATCTTTCCGGGATTCAATATTCCGTTTGGATCAAAAAGCTTTTTTATTTTCTTCATGAGCTTAAGTTCCAAGGCACCGATCTCCTTTGCGATATACGGCGCTTTGGTTATTCCGATCCCATGCTCACCCGAAATCGTTCCTCCCAGTGCAAGGGTATACTCAAATAGAGCATCCACAGCAGCTTCAGCTTTTTTGAGTTCTTCTTTATTTTTTTTGTCGAGCATGATGTTAAAATGGATGTTTCCATCTCCGGCATGCCCGAAACTCACCATGGTTAATCCTGTTTTTTCTTTTAACGCCGCTATCTTTCTAACCATATCCGGGATCCTGCTTCTGGGCACCACAATATCCTCATTAATCTTGTCAGGACCGTATTGAAACAATGCCGGAGAAATCGCCTTGCGGGCTTTCCAGAGTTTTTCGATGTCCTCTTTTTTTCGGGCGACACTCGTATCATTTGCGCCTCGGGATATGCATACCGCTTTTAGCTGATCGATGAGCCCGTCCACCTCTTTCTCTTTTCCATCCACCTCAAGGAGCAATAAAGCCCCGGCATCAACAGGTAGATGCATATTCAGGTAGCGTTCTACGCAACGGATCGAGGCATTATCCATAAATTCTATGGTTCGTGGAACCATGGCGCGTCTGATAATTTCAGAAACTGTTTCCGCCGCGGTCTCCATGTCATCAAATACGGCGACCATGGTTCTCACCATCTCAGGCAGAGGCAATAGTTTAACGGTTATCCGAGTGATGATTCCAAGGGTTCCTTCTGATCCGACAATAAGTCTTGTCAGATCATAACCCACAACGCCTTTCGCGGTCGCAACGCCGGTTCGTATGAGTTCCCCGGTCGGGATGACAACTTCCAAACCCAGTACATAATCCCTGGTTACGCCATATTTCACCGCCCTTGGCCCCCCTGCGCATTCTGCAAGGTTGCCTCCCAGAGTGGAAAAGTCGGAACTCGATGGATCCGGAGGATAAAACAGTTTCTCTTTTTCAACAGCCCGGTGGAATAGGCCGGTAATCACTCCGGGTTCAACGTGGGCAATAAGATTGTCCTTGTCGATTCCGAGAATGCGGTTCAAGCGGCTCATTACCACAACAACTCCGCCTTCAACAGGAAGAGATCCTCCGGTCATTCCGGTCCCCGCCCCCCTGGGGATCACAAAGAAATGATCCGAGTTGGCCACCTCTAATATTCCGGATATTTCTTTGCTGTCCTTTGGGAATATAACGGCGTCGGGAAGATACGTACGAGCGGTTGCATCATATGCATAGCAGATCAGGTCCTCTTTTTCCCTGCTGCAATATGGGGTTCCAACGATGTTTTGAAGTTTTTTAAATGTCGAATCCGTAAGAGCCATTGTTCTTTATCCGGGACCCAAATATTTGCCAAAAAGGCACCCGGTCACTAAGGAAGAATTATAAATATATCCTTTGTGTACTAGTACCTTTGTGGCAAAAGGAATTCTTCCAATTTGGTTCAAGTGCTTTCAACGAAAATTATAATTATACAAGAAATGGTGATATTTGCAACAGGCGGGCTATCGGCTATATTTTCCCGGATTCGAGTTTATTGCAGAGGAATTCCACTTGCTTTTGTATCGGTCCATTTTCTTTCAATGCTCGCTCGACCGCACCGATGGAATGAATGGCCGTGGCATGATATCTATTGAAGCTTTTTCCTATCGTTTGAAGCGGGGCATCGGTATATTTTCGTGAAAGATAGATTGCGATTTGTCTTGCTCGAACAATGGCTTGTTTTCGAGAACTTGAAACAATTTCCTTGATGGGAATCGTATAATATTTGGAAACAATCTTTTTAATGGTATCTATGGTAATATTCTCTCGATTGAGGATAATGTTCTTGACAACACTTTCAGCCAGTCCGATATCAATAGGCATTCCCAACAAAGATGATTTTGCGGTAACCCCGATAAGGCCGCTTTCGAGCTGTCGCACATCTTCCGTAAGCTCACCGGCCAGATAATCGATGACACTTTCCGGCATTTGACATCCATTGTGTTTCGCTTTTTTTTGCAATATCCTGACCCTCGTTTTGAAATCCGGAGGATCTATGCTTGAAATCAACGACCCGGAAAGGCGGGATCTCAATTTATCATTGAGTTTCGGAATCTCTGCCGGCAAACAACAACTCGATAAAATAATTTTCTTGTGGGATTCGAAGAGTGTGTCCAATGTCATCGCAAGCTCGATCTGGGTCCGCTCCTTGCCGCTGAGTTGATGGACATCTTCCAGGAGCAATACATCACATTGATCTCTGTATTTTCCTTTAAATGCATTTATCGAGTCATGACGAAACGCATAAACCATTTCATTGCTGAAATCCTCCGCCGTCATATAATAAACACGGTCGGAAGGATGTTCCGTCAGGATATAATGTCCGATGGCCTGTGAAAGGTGGCTTTTCCCCATGCCGGTTTTAGACAGTAAGAATAATGCATTGGGGAGACTATTTTTTTTTGAAGCCATTGAAAGAGAAGCTGAGTAAGCAAAATCATTGTTTCCACCCACCACAAAATGGTCAAAGGTAAAATCCTTTCTTAAAAGTCTACCGTTATATGGACGTGGATTCATGTTGGGAAGCGGAAGTTGAAAATCTTCGATAAATTCGTTTTTTGGAGCCGTATCTGTTGCCGAAACCTCAATCAAACAGCGGCAAGCCTTTCCGGCAGCCTTAGTGATTTCGGCGGTTATCAAATCACCATAATGTTCCAAGACCCGCTTTTTGGAAAAAAAGTTCGGAGAAGCAAGGTAAATAGAACCGTTATCGCACTTTATTAATCTCAGTGGCTCAATCCACATCCTGAAACAATGACTTGGGATCCGTGATTTAATGGCCGTTCTTGCTTCTTTCCAAATTGTCTTCATACGAATTAATAATCTCGGTAACGCAATGAGAACCAGTTTGTTGTTTCAGGATAAAAATTCCGATAAAATGCCGATATTAATCTTTTTGGGAGTATTATTTAAGATTACAAAGAAGCTGTCGCGTAAGCTGAGTCCGACACTAAAGGAACAACCCTAATATGTCAAACCCGATAAATCCAGTTTTTCGTTTGTTTGTCATCACATTATCAACAATACATATCTTACTGTAATTAATTAAATTTATTGTATTTAAAATTTAACTGTTCTTAAATACAGCTTTTT